>JAFAUV010000037.1 GCA_019243075.1 Bradyrhizobium sp. | reverse complement strand
ATGGCGGCGAGGAGTTCGCGGTGGTGCTGCCGAACACCGCGCTGCGCCAGGCGCTGACCGTCGCCGATCACATCCGCCGCGCGGTGATGGCGAAGGAGCTGAAGAAGAAATCGACCGGTGAAATCCTAGGCCGCGTCACGATTTCGGTCGGCGTCTCCATGCTCAAGACCGACGACGATACCGATTCGCTGATCGAGCGCGCCGATGCCTGCCTCTATGCCGCCAAGCGCAACGGCCGCAACCGCGTGGTCAGCGAAGCCGATCCGGAATATATCGCCGAGACGCAGAGCCAGGTGGCTTGACTTCGGTGCCGTAGGGCGGACAAAGGCGCAAAGCGCCGTGCCCACCATTCCATCCAGATCGTCGGCTTATCGGTGGACACGCTTCGCTTTGCCCACGCTCCGGTTCTTCTTCGCGGCCGCTTGCTTTTTCGCGACAGCTTTTGGCGCGGCCTTCTTGGCCGCTGCCTTCTTCGCCCGAGGCCGCTTCTTCACTGCGGCGCGTTGGGCGGCTCCGAGCGCGGCCCGCGCCCACTCGCCCAATTCCTCGGTGTCATCGAACAGTCGCGCCGGCAATTGCCAGTAGGAATGGACCATGACGGTCTTGACGCGGGTCCGATACTGGAACGGCCTTGAGCCTTCCGCCTCGAATTGCGGGATGGTGTGCTCGTCGGCGCGAAAATAGAGCCCGGCTCGCAGCGCCATTGCAAAATTGACGCCGTCGACGGAAATGCCGTGGCCGGAAAACATCGGGCGGATGGTGACGGGGCCGAAGCCGGAAAACAGGTCGATCAGGAATTCGCGATCCATGCTTCAACCCCGCTGTCACCTCTCGTGGTGAGAGCGCGTCGCCGTGCGTCTCGAACCATGAGGCCGCAATATCGCCCTTGGCCATCTTTCGAGACGCCGTTTCGCGGCTCCCCGGGATGAGGACGGAGAATTTGGAGACTATCAGACCTGCGCCGGCTTGAGCTGTACGGATTCGCCGCAGCCGCAGGCGGAGACCTGGTTCGGATTGTTGAAGATGAACTGCGCCTGCATCTTGTCGGCCTTGTAGTCCATCTCGGTGCCGAGCAGGAACAGCACGGCCTTGGGATCGACCAGGATCTTCACGCCCTTGTCCTCGACCACCTCGTCGGTCGGACGAATCTCATGAGCGTATTCGACCGTGTAGGACTGGCCGGCGCAGCCGCCGTTCTTGACGCCGACGCGCAAGCCCACGATCTCGGAATCGGCGCGTCTGGTCAGCTCACGAATGCGCGCGGCCGCGGCTTCCGTCAGCCGCATGACTTGCGGGCGCGGCCGCTTCGGCTTGGCGATTGGCGTGGGTGATGCGGGCGTCATGCTGGTCATTTGGTCAGTCCTGGCGGCAAAACAACGTTCTCTAACAACTCACCACATGTTGAGCACGAGGCGCGCCTCGTCGCTCATCCGGTCCGGCGACCAGGCCGGCTCCCAGACCAGATTGACATTGACTACGCCGACGCCGGGGACGCTTGCGACCGCATTCTCGACCTGGGTCGGCAATTCGCCCGCGGCCGGGCAGTTCGGCGTCGTCAGGGTCATGGTCACCTCGACCGCGCGCTCGTCGGAGATCTCGACCTTGTAGATCAGGCCCAGCTCGTAGATGTCGGCGGGGATTTCCGGGTCGAACACGGTCTTTAGCGCCGCCACGATCTCGGCCGTCAGGCGCTCGGTCTCCTCCGGCGACAATGCCGAATGCGTCTCCATATTGGCGTTCTTGACTTCGGCGACATCACTCATGCGAACAATTCCCCGGCCTTGATCAGCGCCTGAACCAGATGGTCGACCTCTTCGCGGGTATTATACATGCCGAACGAGGCGCGGCAGGTCGCCGTGACATTGAACCGCTCTAAAAGCGGCATCACGCAATGGGTGCCGGCGCGCACCGCAACGCCCTGCCGGTCGATCACGGTCGCAACGTCATGGGGATGGGCGCCCTTCATCTCGAAGGAGATCACCGGCCCCTTGTTGTCAGCGGTCCCGATCACGCGCAGCGAATTGATCTCGCGCAGCCGCTCCTGGGCGTAACTGAGCAGCCCATGCTCATGCGCGGCAATGCGCTCCTTGCCGATCGAACTGACATAATCGATGGCGGCGCCGAGGCCGACCGCCTCGACGATCGCGGGCGTTCCGGCCTCGAATTTATGCGGGGGATCGCCATAGGTGACCCAGTCCCTGGCGACCTCTCTGATCATCTCGCCGCCGCCGTTGAAGGGGCGCATCGCCACCAGATGCTCGTGCTTGGCATAGAGCACGCCGATTCCGGTCGGGCCGTAGACCTTGTGGCCGGTAAAGACATAGAAATCGCAATCGATGTCCTGCACGTCGACGGCAAGATGCACGGCGCCCTGGCTGCCGTCGATCAGCACGGGAATGCCGCGCGCATGGGCCGCCTTCACGACGTCCTTGACCGGCACGATGGTGCCGAGCGCATTCGACATCTGTGTCATCGCGACCAGCCTGGTGCGCGGCGTCAACAGCTTCTCGAACTCCTCGAACAGGAAATTGCCTTCGTCGTCGACCGGCGCCCATTTGATCACGGCGCCATGGCGCTCTCGCAGGAAGTGCCAGGGCACGATGTTGGAGTGGTGCTCCATGATCGAGATGACGATCTCGTCGCCGGCCTTGATGTTCGCCTCGCCCCAGGAATAGGCGACGAGATTGATCGCTTCGCTCGCATTGCGGGTGAAGACGATTTCCTCGTTGCGGCGCGCGTTCAGGAACCGAGCCGTCTTGGCGCGGCCGCCTTCATAGGCTTCGGTGGCGGCATTGGCGAGATAATGCAGGCCGCGATGGACGTTGGCGTATTCGCTCTTGTAGGCCTCCGTCATCCGGTCGAGCACGGCGGTCGGCTTCTGCGCGGAGGCGGCGTTATCCAGATAGACCAGCGGCTTGCCATAGATCTGCATGGCCAGCGCCGGAAAATCCGCGCGCAGGCGTGCGACGTCGTAGGAACCATTGCGGACGGCCGGATGCTCGCTCATGTCCTCGCCTCCAGCCAGCGCTCTGCCGCCGCCATGACCACGTCACGCAAATCGTCGTCCGCAATGCCTTCGATGGCCTCGCCGACAAAGGCCTGGATGAGGAGCGCTTGCGCCGCCCTCTCGGGCAGGCCGCGGGCACGCAGATAGAACAGCAGGTTCTCGTCGAGCGCGCCGGCGGTCGCACCATGGCCGCAGGTCACGTCGTCGGCGAAAATTTCGAGCTCCGGCTTGTTGTCGGCTTCCGCCTCGTCGGAGAGCAAAAGCGCGCGCGTCATCATCTTGCCGTCGGTCTTCTGCGCACCGGGACGGACGATGATGCGGCCCTGGAACACCGAATGGGCACGATCATCGATCACGGCACGGAACACCTCGCGGCTCGTGCAATGCGGCACCGCATGATCGATCAACAGCGTGGTGTCGCCATGCTGGCTGCCGTTGAGCAGGTTGACGCCGTTGACGTTGAGCTCGGAGCCCTCGCCCGCCAGCGTAACAAAACCCTGATAGCGGCTGACCGCGCCGCCGGCAGTCACGTTGAACAGGTCGAATTTCGCCTTCGCGCCGAGGTCAAACATCGCGGAGGTGACGTTCGCGGCATCAACGCTGTCGGTCATCAGCCTCGCCAGCGTCAGCTCGGCTTGGTCGCCAAGCGAGAGCAGCACCGCGTCATGGGCCTGATAGGATTTCGCGCCTTCCGCCGCGACAAAATTCTCGACCAGCGTCACGCGCGCGCCATTGCCGATCCTCACCCTTGAACGGGTAAAGGCCGAGGCCGAGGCGACCGTCGCGATGTGCATGATCTGGAGCGGCGCTGCGAGCCTAGTGCCGTCGGCGATCTCGATCACGAGACCATCGGTGGCAAGCGCGGCATTCAGAGAGATCATCGCATCGGTTGCAGCGGTCGCCAACAGCTCACCAGCACCGCTCTCCAGCGCCTCGCGCAGCGTTGTCATGCTGGCGCCGGGGGGCACCTTGTCCGACAGCTCCGCTGCGAACACGCCGTCCACCAGCACCAGCTTCGCGGCGCCTTCGATCGCAACCGGCTTCAGCGCAGCCGCCGCACGCCTGAGCGCCGACACGTCGGGCTTTTCCGCAAGCGGCCTCACCTCGCGCATCAGCACACGCAGATCGGTATATTTCCATTCCTCGATCCGGCGGTGCGGCAGCCCGGCGCGTTCATAGGCCTCAAAGGCCTGCCGCCTGATCTCGGAAACCCTGGCCGTGCCGGGCAGCCGGTCGCGCGACGCGGTGAACAGGCCTTCCATCGCGCGTCCGCTCTCGGTCCTTGCCAATACGACGTTCATCACGAAATCCGCATTCGTCAGGCGTCCTCGAACTGGGCGTAGCCGGATTCCTCCAGCTCCAGCGCCAGCTCCTTTCCGCCGCTGGTGACGACGCGGCCCCTCGACATCACGTGGACGAAATCCGGCACGATGTAGTTCAGGAGCCGTTGATAATGGGTGATCACGACCATCGCCCGATCCGGCGAGCGCAGCGCATTGACGCCATCGGCGGCGATCCGCAGCGCGTCGATATCGAGGCCGGAATCCATTTCGTCGAGGATGCAGAGCGACGGCTCAAACAGCGCCATCTGCAGCACTTCGTTGCGCTTCTTCTCACCGCCGGAGAAACCGACATTGACGCCGCGCTTCAGCATGTCCTGCGGGACGTTGAGCGACTTGGCGACTTCACGGACTTTCTTGAGGAAGGCCGGCGACGACATCTCGGCCTCGCCGCGCGCCTTGCGCTGCGCGTTCAACGCGGCATGCAGGAAGTTCCAGGTGGTGACGCCGGGAATTTCGACCGGATACTGGAACGCCAGGAACACGCCCTTGGCGGCGCGCTCGTCCGGCTCCATTTCCAAAAGGTCCTGCCCGTCGAACAGGATCTCGCCGCCCGTCACCTCATAGCCAGGCTTGCCGGCGATGACATGAGACAGCGTCGACTTGCCGGAGCCGTTCGGCCCCATGATGGCGTGCACCTCGCCCCGGTTCACGGTGAGCGACAGCCCATGGAGAATCTCGCGATCCTCGACACGAACCTGCAGGTCTTTGACTTCGAGCAATGCCATCATCTTTTTCCGTTAGGCCGCCGGGCGGCCCGCAATTGATTAGCCGACCGAACCTTCGAGCGAGATCGAGATCAGCTTCTGCGCTTCGACCGCGAACTCCATCGGGAGCTGCTGCAGCACGTCCTTGACGAACCCGTTGACCACGAGGCCGACGGCCTCTTCCTGGGAGAGG
>JAFAUV010000243.1 GCA_019243075.1 Bradyrhizobium sp. | reverse complement strand
TCCTCGCCTCCGCCAGTGACACGTCCATTCCGTATTCCAGCGCTTCGGGCGCTCTTGTCAGCGTGCGCGCCGCCTCGGCGCTGTAGCGGCCGATGGTCAAGACCTCCTGGCGCCCATTCACCCGGTACTGATACCGGAACGAGATGACCCCGGTCGGCGTGACAGCGGCGTGCATTCCGTCGCGGTCTGTCACCTTGTAGAGCTTGGCCCTCGGCTTGAGGCTTTTCAGTTCTTTATCAGTGAGATCGCCCATAAATCTGCATCCGGTCGGGGGCGAACGGATACCAACAAAGGGTGTGTTGGTAGCGAAAGCCCGTTTCTCGACCATCCTGCGCCATACCAACATCGCTACCAACAAAGTGGCCGGGCTGGGGTGACATGCAGCGATACGGGGTGGGAAAAATAATCCTTGCCAGTCAAAGAGATCGTGCAATTTTTGGCACGGAGCGAGATGGTCTGAAACGACCTTAGATCACTCCCACTCGATCGTGCCCGGCGGCTTCGACGTGTAGTCGTAGACGACGCGGTTGATGCCCTTGACCTCGTTGACGATGCGCGTCGCCACGCGGCTGAGGAAGGCGGGATCGAACGGATAGACGTCTGCGGTCATGCCGTCGGTCGAGGTGACGGCGCGCAGGCCGCAGACGCTGTCGTAGGTGCGGCCGTCGCCCATCACGCCGACGGTGCGCACCGGTAGCAGCACCGCGAACGCCTGCCAGATCGCATCGTAGAGGCCGGCGTTGCGGATCTCCTCGAGATAGATGGCATCGGCCTTGCGCAGAATGTCGCAGCGCTCCTTGGTCACTTCGCCTGGGATGCGGATGGCGAGACCCGGCCCCGGAAAGGGATGCCGGCCGACGAACGCCGGCGGCAGGCCGAGTTCCTGGCCGAGCAGCCGCACCTCGTCCTTGAACAGCTCGCGCAGCGGTTCGACGAGCTTCATGTTCATGCGCTCGGGCAGGCCGCCGACATTGTGATGGCTCTTGATCGTCACCGACGGACCACCGGTGAAGCTGACGCTCTCGATCACGTCCGGATAGAGCGTGCCCTGGCCGAGGAAGTCGGCGCCGCCGACCTTGCGCGCCTCGTCCTCGAACACGTCGATGAAGGTCTTGCCGATGAATTTGCGTTTGGCCTCCGGATCGGTGACGCCCCGCAGACCATTGAGGAAGAGCGTCTCCGCCTTAACGTGCACGAGCGGGATGCCGTAGCTTTCGCGGAACAGCCCGACGACCTGGTCGGCCTCACCCATCCGCATCAGCCCGTGATCGACGAAAACGCAGGTGAGCTGATCCCCGATCGCCTCGTGGATCAGCACCGCGGCGACGGCGCTGTCGACGCCGCCCGAAAGGCCGCAGATCACCTTGCCCCCGTCATGACCCACGCCGACCTGCGCGCGGATCTCCGCCACCTTCGCTTCGCGGAACTCGGCCATCGTCCAGTCGCCGGCCAACCCGCAGACATGGCGCGCGAAGTTGGCGATCAGCTTGCCGCCGTCGGGCGTGTGCACGACCTCGGGATGGAACTGGACGCCATAGAAGCGGCGCGCCTCGTCGGCGGTAACGGCGTAGGGTGCACCCTCCGAATGCGCCACCGGCGCGAAACCGGCTGGGAGAGCATCGACCTTGTCGCCATGGCTCATCCAGACCTGGTGGCGTTCGCCCTCCTTCCACAAACCATCGAAGAGGCGCGAACGGCCGCTGACCTCGAGGAAAGCGCGGCCGAACTCCCCTTCCCCTCGCCCGCCGACGACGCTGCCGCCGAGTTGCGCGCACATCGTCTGCTGGCCGTAGCAGATGCCGAGGACGGGGATGCCCGCCTCAAAGAAGCGCTGCGGCGCGCGCGGACTGTTCGCCTCGGTCACCGAGGCCGGGCCGCCGGAGAGGATGATGCCTTTCGGCTGCAGCCGATCGAACGCGGCCTCGGCGGCGTTGAACGGCGCAATCTCGCTGTAGACGCCGGCCTCGCGCACGCGCCGGGCGATGAGCTGCGTCACCTGGCTGCCGAAATCGACGATCAGGATGGAGGCGGGCTGGACCGAAGCCGGCGCGGCCGATTCGTGGAAGGCTGTCATGGCACCCGTTAGGAGCGCGGCCATGCTCCTGTCCACCCGTGACGCGAGGATGCGGCTCGGCTAACGGGCGCGGCATGGACCGCCCGCATATCCTCGTCACCGGCACCAGCCGCGGCATCGGCGCCGCCAT
>JAFAUV010000046.1 GCA_019243075.1 Bradyrhizobium sp. | reverse complement strand
ACGCAGGGCCACAGACCGCAGCTGTTAAGCAGGCAACTGGTCTGGTCATTGTCGATCGTCGGCTTCACGCCTTCGTGTTATGCGGGAAAGGCGTGGGATACCGTGTTGGAACGGGTGCCTCGCTGCCGCCATTGTGCTAACGTTGGTTTGCCGGCAACCTGGAGAGTTGATTGAACGGCGTAACCCCTGACCCGACCGAGCCCAAGCGCAGCGCCTCGGAGATCTTGGCTCGGCTGAAGCTGACGCAGGCCCTGCAGCGGGCAAAATATGCGATTGCGTGGGAACGCGCTTGGCCGCATCTGGCGCGGCTCCTTGCCGTCGTCGGATTGTTCCTGGTGGCCTCGTGGGCCGGGTTGTGGCTGGCGTTGCCCTTTGTCGCGCGCGCCATCGGACTCGGCCTGTTCGTGCTGCTGGCGCTCGCCGCGAGCCTGCCGCTGGTCTGGTTTCGCTGGCCGAGCCGCGACCAGGGCCTGAGCCGGCTCGATCACGGCTCGGGCATCCCCCATCGCCCGGCGACCACGCTCACCGATACGCTGACCTCTCGGGACCCCGTTGCCCTGGCGCTGTGGCAGGCGCAACGTGAGCGCACGCTGGCGTCGCTGAAGCGCATCCGCGCCGGGCTGCCCTCGCCGCGGCTTCGGCTTTACGATCCCTGGGCGCTGCGCGGTCTCGTCGCGGTCATGCTGGTCGCGGCTTATTTTGCCGCCGGGGACGAGCGCCTGATGCGCGTCGCCGCCGCCTTCGACTGGAACGGCGTGCTGTCGCCCGCCAACATCCGCGTCGATGCCTGGGTGAACCCGCCGGCCTATACCGGCAAGCCGCCGATCATCCTCTCCGCCGCGAACAAGGAAGCTGCGGCGCTGCCGCTATCCGGTCCCCTGCCGGTGCCGGCCGGCTCGACGCTGATCGTGCGCTCCGGCGGCGGCTCGCTCGATGTCATCGCCGGGGGCGGCATCACGGAGGCGGCCGCGACCGAGCAGGCGCCGCAAGGCACCAACGAGAAGCGTTTCACCATCGCGGCCGACGGCAGCGTCCATGTGCGCGCGCCATCAGGGCAACCGCCATGGAAATTCACCGCGACACCCGACCGCCCGCCGATGATTTCGCTGGCAAAGGATCCGGAACGGCAGGCCCGCGGCTCGTTGCAGATGTCCTACAAGATCGAGGACGATTACGGCGTCACCGAAGCGCATGCCCAGTTCGCAACGCGTGCTGCCGAGCAAGGCGCGCCGGCCGCGCGCCCGCTCTATGCGCCGCCGCAGTTCCCGCTGGTGCTGCCGAATGCGCGCACCCGCAACGGCGTCGGCCAGACCGTGAAGGATCTGAGCGAGGATCCCTATGCCGGCGCCGATGTCACGCTGACGCTGACGGCAAAGGACGAGGCCGGCAACGAGGGCAAGAGCGAACCCTTCAACATGCGCCTGCCGGAGCGGCTGTTCACCAAGCCGCTGGCGCGCGCGCTGATCGAGCAGCGCCGCATCCTCGCGCTCGACGCCAACAAGAACTCCGATGTCTATGCCGCGCTGGATGCGCTGATGATCGCGCCGGAATTGTTCACGCCCGAGGCCGGGCAATATCTCGGACTCTACAGCGTCCAGCGGCAGCTCGAGGCCGCCCGCAGCGACGACCAGCTCCGCGACGTGGTGGCGAGCCTCTGGGCGCTCGCTGTCACCATCGAGGACGGCAACATCACCGATGTCGATAAGGCGCTCCGCGCGGCGCAGGACGCCCTGAAGCAGGCATTGGAGCGCGGCGCCAGCGACGAGGAGATCAAGAAGCTGGTCCAGGATCTGCGGCAGGCGCTGGACAATTACATGCGTCAGCTCGCCGAGCAGTTCCGCAACAATCCGCAAGCGCTCGCCCGGCCGCTGGACCAGAATACGCGCATCCTGCGCCAGCAGGATCTCAACAACATGATCGACCGGATGGAGCGGCTGTCGCGCCAGGGCGACAAGGAGGCGGCGCAAGCCTTGCTCGACCAGCTGCAGCAGATGCTCGAAAATCTGCAGATGGCGCAGCCCAACCAGGGCGATAGCGACATGGAGCAGGCGCTCAACGAACTCGACGACATGATCCGCAAGCAGCAGCAATTGCGCGACAAGACCTTCAAGCAGGGTCAGGATTCCAGGCGCGACCGCATGCGCGGCAAGCAGGGCAACGACCAGAGCATGGGCGACCTGCAGCAGGACCAGCAAAGTCTGCGCGACCGCTTGAAGCAGCTGCAGCAGGAGCTCGCCAAGCGCGGCATGAAGCCGGGCCAGAAAGGCGACCAGGGCCAGCAGGGTGCCGACCAGGGCGACGAGGACGGCGACAATCTCGGCGATGCCGATAATGCCATGGGCGATGCCGGCGGCAAGCTCGGCGACGGCAATGCCGATGGTGCGGTCGACGCCCAAGGCAAGGCGGTGGAAGCGCTGCGCAAGGGCGCCCAGAAGCTCGCCGAGGCCATGCAGCAGGGCGAGGGTGACGGACAGAGCCCCGGCGACCGGATGGGCCGTCAACAGGCGGGCAACAACGGCACCGATCCATTGGGGCGGCCGCTGCGCTCACATGATTATGACGAGCTGTCGAAGATGATCCCGGGCGAGATCGACGTGCAGAAGGTCCGCCGCATCCTCGAAGAATTGCGCCGGCGCCTGGCCGACCCGTCGCGGCCGCAGATCGAGCTCGACTATATCGAGCGGCTGTTGAAGGATTATTGAGGCTCGCCGTCGGGCGAACGCAGGTGGGCAAAGCGCAACGTGCCCAACCATCGATGTGGATCAATCAATGGGTGGGCACGGCGCGATGCGCCTTTGCTCCTTTACGATATTGCATCCGTGGTCCAAGCGTCATGCGGGCTAAAAATATTTTTGAGGATTGCCGAACCAAGTTCCGCAATGACAACCAACTACGGCTTCCTCGACGCCAGTGCGTCGGCCACCGCGGTGCGGATGTCCGCAACCGAAAACGGCTTGGTGATCACGTCATGCGCGATCGCATCGAGATTGGAGGCGCGTTCGCGCTGGTCGGCGAAGCCGGTCATCAGGAGAATCGTAAGGCCCGGAAAATCGCGCGCCGCCGTTAGCGCCAGCGCGATGCCGTCCATCACCGGCATCTGGATGTCGGTCAGCAGAAGATCGAACGCGCCGACCTCGCGGGTCAGTATCTCCAGCGCCTCGGCGCCGTCCTCGGCGGTAACGGTCTCGTGCCCGTCCATGGCAATGGCACGCGCCACCAAAGCGCGCATCGAGGCTTCATCGTCGGCAATCAGGACGCGCGGCATGTCATGGCCCGAGTTGCATTGCTGGTCCACCTCTCCCGCGGGGCTCCCGCGGGGCGGAGGTGATCTCATATACTGCCGCCGGCGACGTCGCGCCTGTTAAAGAAGCGGATGTCGATGCTCCTGCCTTCGGCAGGCGGCGAGGCAAGGCGGGATCTGAACGAGGCGCGGTCGCCGGGTTGCAGGATGGCCTGGTCCAGCACCGTGTTCCAGGCGTAGATCTCGCTGCCCTGCGAGTCGCGCACCGAAAAGCGCAGGCGCGGCAGCTCGACCGGCTTCTTCGTCTCGCCGACGATCATGCCCTCGATTACCAGCACGGGCTTGCCCTCGACGATTTCGGTGGAAACCTTGACGTCCTTGAACGCCACGCCGCGCAGATTCACATTGAGCCCGACCATCTTGTAGAAGTTTGCGGTCTGCGGCAGCAGGCGCACCACGTCGGCGCGCCACACCAGCAGCGCCACGACCAGTGCGCTCATCGCGGCCACTGTGGTGGGAAGACCGGCGAGAAGCCGGAGCCGGCCTTTGGCCTGTACCGGCTGCTCGCGCTCCAGGAGACTGCCGAACCAGGCCCCGCGCGGCTCGCGCTCGGTCTCGTCAGCGTCGCGGACCAGCGCGATCCAGTCAGCCTTGCCGTCGGTGTCCTCGTCATCGGACTGCCAGCCGCCGGCGATCGAAGGGCTCTCGATATGGGGCGCGTTGCCGGCTTCGTCGCCGGTTGCCTCGTTCCATTCGGGGGCAATCTCGCGCTCTCGGCTGCTGACGCCCATTTCCGCCATGGCGGGCGCGGGCTCGACCGCGTCCTCCGGCCGCGCCAGCCAGACTTCCTTGCAGCGGGCGCAGCGCACGGTGCGGCCGGTGGCGCCCAGAGCGGCCGGATTGATGGCATAAGACGTTGTACAATGGGGGCAAACGATGTGCATGGAGCCGCTCATGACTCGCTTATTGGGGCATGGCCGTTTCGGAAAACCGCTTCCCGCTGTTTCGGACCATGCCGCCTTCGGAACCGTGACGGCCGGATCCTACAAGGCGACCGTTAACGAAACGGAAACCATAACGGACGCAAAAGCTGTTTGGGCTGAGGCTTTCGCTCTCGCCTCGCGCGCCGTCGAACGGAGCTGAGCTTGGTTCGGTTCGAAAATGTCGGATTGCGATACGGCCTGGGGCCGGAAATTCTGCGCGACCTCAATTTCCTGATCCCGGCCCACTCCTTCCAGTTCCTGACCGGGCCCTCTGGCGCCGGCAAGACCTCGCTGCTCAAATTGTTGTTCCTGTCGCTGCGGCCGACCCGCGGGCTGGTCAATCTGTTCGGCCGCGACGTGTCGCTGCTCGGCAAGAACGAGGTCGCCGACCTGCGCAAGCGGATCGGCATCGTGCTGCAGGATTTTCGCCTGCTCGACCACATGACCACCTATGAGAACGTGTCGCTGCCGTTCCGCGTCATCGGCCGCGATGAATCGAGCTACCGCAAGGAGGTGATCGACCTGCTGAAATGGGTCGGTCTCGGCGACCGCATGGACGCGTTGCCGCCGATCCTTTCCGGCGGCGAGAAGCAGCGCGCCGCGATCGCGCGCGCCGTGATCTCGCGGCCGCAGCTCCTGCTCGCCGACGAGCCGACCGGCAATGTCGATCCGACGCTCGGCCGGCGGTTGTTGCGGCTCTTCATCGAACTGAACAAGACCGGGACCGCGGTTGTGATCGCAACCCATGACATTACCTTGATGGACCAGTATGAAGCGAGGCGGCTGGTGCTGCACCAGGGACGCTTGCATATCTATGAGTAGGATCGACGACCATGTGCCGCTGGTTGACCTCGGCGACGAGCGTCCGCAGGTCGCTGCGCGCGCCCGCATCCAGTCGCCGATCGTGCCGCGGGCTTCCATTTCGGGCCGCGCGCTGGTCGCCGTGGTCGCGATCATGACCTTCCTCGCCTCGATGACCACGGGCGCGGTTCTCCTGATCAGCGCTTCGGCCTCGGAATGGCAGTCCGACGTCGCGAGCGAAATCACCATCCAGGTGCGCCCGCAAGCAGGCCGCAATCTCGACAAGGATGTCGCGGCCATCGTCGATGCCATGCGCACCCAGCCGGGCATTGTCGATGCCAGGCCGTTTTCGAAACAAGAGTCCTCGCAACTGCTGGAGCCCTGGCTCGGCAGCGGATTGTCGCTGGACGACCTGCCGGTGCCGCGCGTGATCGTGGCGCGCGTCTCACCCGGCACCGCGCTTGATCTCGCCGCGCTGCGCAGCCGGATTCTCGGGGTAGCGCCGAGTGCAAGTGTCGACGACCACCGCGCCTGGATCGAGCGGATGCGCTCGATGAGCGGCGCCACCGTGGCAGCAGGGCTTGGCATCCTCGCCCTCGTCATCGTCGCCACCATCATCTCGGTGTCGTTTGCCACGCGCGGCGCGATGGCTGCCAACCGTCCGATCGTCGAAGTCCTGCATTTCGTAGGCGCCGGCGACCGCTACATCGCCGACCGCTTCTTCCGCCACTTCCTCCTGCTCGGGCTCGAGGGCGGACTGATCGGGGGAGGGGCCGCGATGCTCCTCTTCGGTTTTTCAGAATCAATTGCGGGATGGTTCTCCGGCACGCCGGTCGGCGATCAGTTCGCGGCGTTGCTCGGGACATTTTCGCTGCGCCCGTCCGGCTATCTGGTGCTCGCGGTGCAGGCGGTGATGATCGCGGCGATCACCGCCTGGGCCTCGCGCCGCACGCTGTTTGCCACGCTCGACGACATCGAATGATGGTTTTTGGGCCCACGCCGCCTGGCCGGACTCCACTTCGCCCGAAAAGCTTCCTAAAATCGAGCGAGGAAAGGTTTTCTGATCGCGCATGACCACGCAGTCCGACGATAGATCGCCGAACGCGTCTTCGCGCGCGCCGCGCGGACGGCTGCGCGCGATCGTGGCCATCCCGCTGGTCTTCGTCGCCGCCGTCGCCTTCGGCTTCGTGGCTTTCCTGGCGCAGCTGCGCAATACCGAAGTCAGGCCTTCGCGGCAGGCCGACGGCATCGTCGTCCTGACCGGCGGTTCCTCGCGCGTGTCGGACGCGATGGAACTGCTGGCGGCCGGCTACGGCAAGCGGCTCCTGATCTCGGGCGTGCATCCGAGCTCGACCGCCACCGACATTTCCCGCAGCGATATTTCCCGCAGCCTGCCCGGAAGCCACTCGCTGTTCAATTGCTGCGTCGATCTCGACCGTTCCGCCGTTTCGACCCGCAGCAATGCGGCGGAGACCAAGCGCTGGGCGCGCGAGCGCGGCTTCAAATCGCTGATCCTGGTGACCTCGAACTACCACATGCCCCGCGCGGTGCTGGAAATGTCCCACGCCATGCCGGACGTCGCATTGATCCCCTATGCCGTAGTCGGCGGGAGATGGCGCGACGAGCCCTGGTGGGAAGGCGGTGCGACCTTCCGGCTGGTGTTGTCCGAATATGTGAAATACATCGCGGCCCGTTTGCGGGTGGGTCTCGCCGATCTCGGCTTCGACCTTCCGCTCGAAAGTTTCGAGCCGCCCACCGGCTCGCTGCCGCCCCGCCGCCCGGCGACGGCGGAGGCCAATTAGCTATCCAGTCAGGTTTCGCGATGGTTTTGATTTTTCTGCGTTCGCTGATCTTCAACATTCTCTTCTATATCGTCTTCCTGTTCTGGTCGCTGATGGCGCTGCCGACCTTCGCCATGCCGCGCTCGGCGATGCTGAAGGTCGCGAGCTGGTGGGCGAAGAGCAACATCATCCTGATGCGCATCATCTGCGGCATCAAGGTCGAGTTCCGCGGCACCGAGAAGATCCCGAAGGGCGCGCTGATCGTCGCCTCGAAGCACCAGTCGATGTGGGAGACCATCTCGCTGCTCCGCTTCTTCGAGGCGCCGTTCTTCGTGGTCAAGCGCGAGCTGAAATTCATCCCGATCTTCGGGCTGTTCATCATCAAGACCGACATGGTCGCGATCGATCGCGCCAAGGGGGGCCGCGCGCTGCTCGCGGTGCTGCGTCGCGCCGAGGAGGAGGTGCGCCGCGGCCGGCAATTCGTGGTCTTCCCGGAAGGCACCCGCACCGCGCCGGGCGCGCCGCCGCAATACAAGGCCGGCATCGGCATGGTCTATGCCGATTGCGGCGTGCCCTGCCTGCCGGTCGCACTCAACTCCGGCCTGTTCTGGCCGCGCCGCACCTTCATGCGCTATCCCGGCACGCTGGTCGTCGAATTCCTCGATCCGATTCCGCCGGGCCTGAAGCGCGAGGAATTCCTGGCGCGCGTCGAGGCCGCGATCGAGGATGCAACCAACCGCATCGTGACGGCTGCGCAAGCCGAGCAGAAGGAGCTGTTCGGGGGGATTCCGAAGGGCTAAAGCACGCTGGAGGTGGCAAAACGCTGCCTGCCCGCCATTTCGTCGAGAATTGTGGGACATGATGGGCACGGTGCAGGAGCGCCTTTGCCGCGCAGGTTTTAAACCGCCGGCGCCGCGGCCTGATGCGGATGCGCGTCGTGCAGCATCAGCGCGAGCTGGTGCAGCGGGGCATCGCGAAAGCCTTCGGCTTCGATCGCCTTGACCGTCGACAGCACGTAATCGCGATTGTGACCGGAACGGCCGTGTCCCTGCTGCACGATGCGAAGCTGCTCGGTCAGCGGCAGGCGGCCGGCATATTGGATATGTCCCCGGTCGGCCACATAGGTCAGCGCGCTGACGCGCCGGCGCGGCTCGTTGTCGAGCCACACCGAGCGCATCACCTCGCGATAGACATTGGTGGTCTGCTCGCGGCTGCGTAAATAGGCGATGGTGTGGTTGCGCAGGCGCGCGGCCACGCGGAAGGCGATGCCGCGGCAGGCCCCGCCGCGGTCGAGCCCGAGCACGAGGCCCGGCCGTTCGGGGGTGCCGCGATGATCAAAGGAATAGACGCACAGCGCACGGTGCT
The DNA here is from genome assembly GCA_019243075.1 of Bradyrhizobium sp. Lineage (GTDB taxonomy): Bacteria > Pseudomonadota > Alphaproteobacteria > Rhizobiales > Xanthobacteraceae > Bradyrhizobium. Next base: position 440 of record JAFAUV010000046.1, on the reverse strand, counting down.
CGCCGATCAGCCGGGCCGGAACCTTCTCCAGATAGTCGAACCCCGGCCGCCACATCAGCGAGCCATAGCCGAACACCCAGAGGTCGACCTCGGAGTTTGCCTTGGAATTTTCTGCTTCGAGGCGGGTAATCTCTGACATTTCCTGGACGAACTAGCAGAAAATCGCCTTCCATGAAAAGCCGTCAACCCGATGGGGTGGGCTGTCACCGCTTTATTGCCAAAATTGCCGATCAAAGCGTCGCCGATGACCGATATTGCCCTCGCGCCCCGCCGCTACCAGCGCTGGCGCATATTCATCGCTCCCGTCCTCTTGCTGATCATTGCGATCGCCTGGAGCGGCTTCTGGTTCTATGCCGCCTCGCAGGTGGACGTTGAGGCCGAGGCCTGGCGCGCGCGCGAGGCCAAATCGGGCCGGGTCTATGATTGCGCCAGGCGTTCGG
>JAFAUV010000341.1 GCA_019243075.1 Bradyrhizobium sp. | reverse complement strand
GTCGCCGCCGAGGGCCTGATCGCGGCCGTCACCAGGGCCACCAAGGGGGTCGTGGTCGAGGTCAATTCCGAGACCGACTTCGTCGCGCGCAACGAGCATTTCCAGGGCCTGGTGAAGATGATCGCTCAGGTCGCCCTCGACGTCGGTGCCGATGTCGAGAAGATCAAGGCCGCCAAGGTCGGCGACATCACGGTGGAAGCGGCGATTGCGGATGCGATCGCCACCATCGGCGAGAACATGACGCTGCGCCGCGCCGCTGCGCTCGAGGTCGGCAACGGCCTCGTGTCGAGCTACATCCACAACGCCGTGATCGAGGGCGCCGGCAAGATGGGGGTGATCGTCGCCCTCGAATCAACCGGCAGGAGCGATGAGCTCGCCACGCTTGGCCGCCAGCTCGCGATGCATGTCGCTGCCGCCAACCCGCAGGCGATCGATCCGTCCGGCCTGGACCCCGAACTCGTCAAGCGCGAGCGGGACGTATTGGCCGACAAATATCGCCAGCAGGGCAAGCCCGAGAACGTGATCGAGAAGATCGTCGAATCGGGCCTGAAGACGTTCTACAAGGAAGTCTGCCTGCTCGATCAGGCCTTCATCCATGACAGCGGCAAGTCGGTCGCCCAGGCGCTGAAGGAAGCCGAAGGCAAGATCGGCGCGGCGGTGAAGGTGAAAGGCTTTGTGCGCTATGCTCTCGGCGAGGGAATCGAGAAGCAGGAATCCGATTTCGCCGCCGAAGTGGCCGCCGCCAGCGGTCAGAAGAAGCCGCCGGGAGATCTCGAGACCGTCTCTTAGGCCGAAGCTTCCGATTTGAAAGGAAAGCAATTCGCACATGGCTGAGCCGGTCTATCGTCGCGTGGTGATCAAGATCTCCGGCGAATTTCTCGCCGGCAGCCATGCTGCCGGGATCGACCAGGCCACTGTCGACCGCATCGCTTCCGACCTGATCGCCGCACAGAAGCTCGGCGCCGAGATCGCGGTCGTCGTCGGCGGCGGCAACATGGTGCGCGGCGTGGAAGTGTCCTCGCGCGGCGTGTCGCGGCCGACCGGCGACACCATGGGCATGCTCGCCACCGTCATGAATTGCCTGGCGCTGGAGGCGGCGATCGAGCGCAAGGGCACGCCGGCGCGGGCGCTGTCGGCCTTCGTGATGCCGGAGATTTGCGAGCTGTTCACCCGAAGTGCGGCGCACAAATATCTCGCCGAGGGCCGCATCGTGCTGCTCGGCGGGGGAACCGGCAACCCCTTCTTCACCACCGACACCACGGCGGTGCTGCGGGCGGCCGAAATCGACGCCAAGGCCGTCCTCAAGGCCACCAATGTCGACGGCGTCTACAACGCCGACCCCAAGAAGGACCCCGCGGCCAAGCGTTTCGATCGCCTGACGCATTCGCAGGCCATCGCCGGCGGCTACAAGGTCATGGACGCGACCGCATTCGCGCTTGCCCGCGAGACGTCGCTGCCTATCATCGTATTCTCGATCGCCGAGCCGGGCTCGATCGGCGAGATCCTGCGCGGCACCGGCCACGGCACCATCGTCGCCGGCTGAGCGGTTTTTGCCGAGCCGCCGCCTCGACAAGAAGTTTTGAGACGAACGGGAGAGCGTCATGCCCACGGGTAGTTTCGATATCAACGAATTGAAGCGCCGCATGCAGGGTGCCACCCAGTCGCTCAAGCATGAACTCGGCGGCCTTCGCACCGGCCGCGCCTCGGCCTCCATGCTGGAGCCGGTGCAGGTCGACGCCTATGGCGCGCACATGCCGCTGAACCAGCTCGCCACCATCAGCGTGCCCGAGCCGCGGATGATCTCGGTGCAGGTCTGGGACAAGTCGATGGTGAAGGCGGTCGAAAAGGCGATCATCGATTCCAATCTCGGGCTCTCGCCCGCGACCGAAGGCCAGGTGCTGCGCCTGCGCATTCCCGAGCTCAATCAGGAACGCCGCAAGGAGCTCGTCAAGGTCGCGCATAAATACGCCGAGGCCGCCAAGGTCGCGGTCCGCCACGTCCGCCGCGATGGGCTCGACACCGTGAAGAAGCTCGAGAAGAATCACGAGATTTCGGAGGACGATCAGGAGCGTCTCGCCGCCGATGTGCAAAAGGCGACCGATGGCGTGATCGCCGAAATCGACCAGTTGCTGGCGGCCAAGGAAAAGGAAATCCTGACCGTCTGATTCGGTGGATTTGCAACGATCGGCCCAACGATCGGCCCAAGGATCGGCCCAAGGATCGGCTCAAGGATCGCTTCATGTCGAACGCCGCCGTCCCGGCAACAGAAGACCAGGAGCGATCCGATGGTCCGCTGCATGTTGCGATCATCATGGACGGCAACGGCAGATGGGCGGCATCGCGCGGTTTGCCGCGCGCCGAAGGCCATCGCCGCGGGGTCGAGGCGCTGCGTCGCGTGGTGCGCGCCGCGCACGAGCTCGGCATCCTCTATCTCACCATCTTTTCCTTCTCCTCGGAAAACTGGTCGAGGCCGGCAAGCGAGATCGGCGATCTCTTCGGACTGCTCCGGCGCTTCATCCGCAACGATCTGGCGAGCCTGCACCGCGATGGCGTCAGGGTGCGCGTGATCGGCGAGCGCGCCGGCCTGGAGAGCGACATCTGCGCGCTGCTCAACGAGGCCGAGGAGCTCACGCGCAACAACACCCATCTCAATCTCGTCGTCGCCTTCAACTATGGCTCGCGGCAGGAGATCGCGAGCGCCGCGCAACGGCTCGCCCGCGAGGTCGCCGAGGGCAAGCGCGATCCTTCCTCGATCGACGCGGACACGCTCGGGCGCTATCTCGATGCCCCCGACATTCCCGATCCCGATCTGATCATCCGCACCAGCGGCGAGCAGCGGCTATCGAACTTCCTGATGTGGCAGGCCGCTTACAGCGAGCTCGTATTCGTGCCGATGCATTGGCCGGATTTCGACAAGGCGGCGCTGGAAGAGGCGATCGCCGAATATGGCAGGCGCGAGCGCCGGTTCGGCGGGCTCGCTGCGAAAACCGGATCGTGAGCGAGCGCGATGCCGCGCCGGCAGCGGTCGCCGGACAGGACCAGCGCAACCTGTTGCTGCGCATCGCCGCCGCCGTGGTGCTGGCGCCGCTTGCGATCGGCGCGGCCTATGCCGGCGGCTGGTTCTGGGCCGCCCTTGCGGCCATTGGCGCCATCGGCCTCTTTGTCGAATGGCTGGCGGTGACGTCTGCGGTGCGCAGGCGGCCGGCCGCGGTGGCCGGCGTGGTCGCGCTGGTCTTGGCGGCGCCGTTTCTGGCGGTCGGAAATCTCCCTGGTGCGGTGGTCGTATTGGCGCTCGGCCTCCTGGCCGTTGCCTTTCGCGCCGCGGCGCCGCGCCGCTGGGCGCTTGCGGGATTTATCTACGCCGCGGCCGCGGAGCTTGCGTCGGTTCTGGTTCGGCTCGATCGGGTGAAGGGATTGCCCGCGCTGATCCTGGTGCTGCTGGTGGTGTGGGCGACGGACATCGGTGGCTACTTCGCCGGAAGAGCGATCGGCGGCCCAAAGCTGTGGCCGCGGGTTAGCCCGAAAAAGACCTGGTCGGGCGCCATCGGCGGCTTTGTCGCGAGCCTGGTCGTTGCGATCGCCTTTTCTGCTTCCGATCTCGGTCAAACGCTGCCGCTAATGATTCTGGCAGCCATGCTGTCGATTGCCGCGCAATTCGGTGATCTCTTCGAATCGGCGGTGAAGCGCCGGTTCGGGGTAAAGGACTCCAGTCACATCATCCCCGGGCATGGCGGGGTGATGGATCGGCTGGACGGCTTTGTCGCGGCGATCGTGCTCGCGGCGATTTTCGGAGTTTTGCGGGGCGGTGTGGATGGCGTCGGTCGCGCTCTTATGGTTTGGTGAGCACATGAGCGCCGTTCCCTTGCGTAACAACAAAGCCGCGTTTTCTGCCGTGCGCAGCGTCACCGTTCTCGGGGCCACCGGCTCGATCGGCGACAGCACGATGGATTTGCTGCGCGCCGCGCCCGGCCTCTATCGCGTCGAGGCTTTGACCGGCAACAGCAATGTGCGGGGGCTCGCCAGTCTCGCACGCGAATTCGACGCGCGTTTTGTCGCGATCGCCGATCCGAGCCGCCTGGTCGAGCTGAAAGAGGCCTTGGCCGGCACGCGTACCGAATGCGGCGCCGGCGAGAGCGCCATCATCGAGGCCGCCGCGCGGCCCGCCGACTGGGTGATGGCGGCGGTGAGCGGCGCGGCCGGGCTGAAGCCGGCGCTCGCGGCCGTGGACCGCGGCGCCACGGTGGCGCTCGCCAACAAGGAATGCCTGGTTTGTGCCGGCGATTTCTTCATGCAGCGCGCGCAAAAGGCCGGCGCCTGCATCCTGCCCGCCGATTCCGAACACAACGCGCTGTTCCAGGCGCTCGGCTCCGGCAATCGCGAGGAGCTCGTCCGCGTCATCATCACCGCCTCCGGCGGTCCGTTCCGCACCTGGGACCCTGCCGACATCGAGCAGGCGACGCTGGCGCAGGCCCTGAAGCATCCGAACTGGAGCATGGGGCAGAAGATCACCATCGATTCGGCCTCGATGATGAACAAGGGACTCGAGGTGATCGAGGCCGCCTATCTGTTCTCGCTGACGCCGGACCAAATCGACGTGCTGGTGCATCCGCAGTCCATCGTGCATGGCATGGTAGAGTTTTCCGACCAGTCGGTGGTCGCCCAACTCGGGGCGCCGGACATGCGCATTCCGATCGCCCATTGCCTGGGTTGGCCGGACCGGATCAGCAAGGGCCCGGCGGCCAGACTGGACCTCGCGAAGATCGGCCAGCTCACCTTCGAGGAACCCGATTTCGAGCGTTTCCCGGCGTTGCGGCTCGCTTACGAATCCTTAAGGACCGGCCGGGGCGCAACTACGGTATTCAATGCGGCGAACGAGGTGGCGGTCGCAGCCTTCATCGCCGGCCAGATCAAGTTCGGCGCCATTGCAAGGCTGGTCGAAGCGACCCTCGAGGCCTGGATTCGTTCCGGCAATCTGGCCCCGCTGGAGTCCGCCGATGACGCCATCGCCGTTGACCATAAGGCGCGAAACAAGGCCGCCTCCCTCTTGCCTCAAATTGCCTTAAAGGCATCCTAGAGGGTGGGGGAAGGGGCCACAGGTCCCGGGTTAGGGGAATCCAATGGCTGAGTTTTTTCTGCACAGTTTCAATACGTTGAGCCATCTGCTCGTCGGTTATGCCATCCCCTTCCTGTTCGTCCTGGCGATCGTCGTTTTCTTCCATGAGCTTGGCCACTTCCTGGTCGCCCGCTGGGCCGGGGTGAAAGTGTTGACGTTCTCGCTCGGTTTCGGGCCGGAGCTGGTCGGCTTCTTCGACCGCCATGGCACCCGCTGGAAGATCTCGGCCGTGCCGCTCGGCGGCTACGTCAAATTCTTCGGCGATGACACCGAGGCCTCCACGCCCTCGGCCGAGGCGCTCGCCAACATGACCGAGGAAGAGCGCGCCGGCAGCTTCCACCACAAGAAGGTCGGTCCGCGCGCGGCGATCGTCGCGGCCGGCCCGATTGCCAATTTCGTGTTGGCGGTGGCGATTTTCACCGTGCTCTTCACCTTCTTCGGCAAGCCCAGCACCAGCGCTCGCGTCGACAAGATCGAGGCCAACAGCGCGGCGGCCGCAGCCGGGTTCCAGGTCGGCGACGTCGTCATCAGCATCGATGGCACCAGGATCGACAGCTTCAACGACATGCAGCGCATTGTCGGCACCCACGCCGGCGACACGTTAAATTTTGTGGTCAAGCGCGGCGACAGCACGGTTCAGCTTTCTGGAACTCCGCAATTGCGGGAAATGAAGGACGGATTCGGCAACACCCAGCGGCTGGGCGTGCTCGGAATCACCCGGCAGACCGCGCCGGGCGACACGCTGACCGAGCGAGTCGATCCGGCTACCGCGTTCTGGCTGGGAATCAAGGAAACCTGGTTCGTCATCGAGCGCACGCTTTCTTACGTCGGCGGCATCTTCACCGGCCGTGAGGCGGCCGATCAGATCGGCGGGCCGCTGCGCATCGCTCAGATTTCGGGACAGGTTGCTACGCTCGGCTTGATACCTCTGATTCAGCTTTCTGCTGTTCTCTCGATCTCGATCGGGCTTTTGAACCTGTTTCCGGTGCCGTTGCTCGATGGAGGCCACCTTTTGTTCTACACGGTCGAGGCCGTGCGCGGACGGCCCTTGTCGGAGCGGGCGCAGGAGATGGGATTCCGCATCGGATTGGGGCTGGTCCTGATGCTGATGGTGTTTGTGACCTATCACGACATCCTGCGTCTGCCCGGATCATGAAGCGCGGCTTTTTTATGACGTTGCCCATTGGCAACGTCTTGGAATGAAAATGGAAAAGGACTGACATCGTAAGTTTGCGGCCTTGGCGAATTTGGCTACAAGCAAGGCAACAAATGGGAATCTGTCGGCTCGTGGGGGTACGATCCGGCCGAAATGACGAGGGCGCGTCGCGCATGAAATTTGGAATGCGAGTCCGGGGGGGCTTGATCGCTGCCCTGATCATGTTTGCTGTGCCGGTGGGAACCCCACTGGCGGTGACGCTTGCCTCGACACCGGCTGCCGCGCAGAACGTCAACCAGATCGAGGTGGTGGGCAACCGCCGTGTCGAGGTGGAAACGATCCGCTCCTATTTCAAGGCCGGACCCGGGGGCAGGCTGGACAATGCCGCGATCGACGACGGCCTCAAGGCACTGATCGAGACCGGCCTGTTCCAGGACGTGCAGATCAGCCGTCCCGGCGGCAGGATCGTGGTCACCGTGATCGAAAACCCGGTCATCAACCGCGTCGCCTTCGAGGGCAACAAGAAGGTCAAGGACGAGCAGCTTTCGGCGGAAATCCAGTCCAAGCCGCGCGGGACGCTGTCGCGCCCGATGGTGCAGTCCGACGCCCAGCGCATCGTGGAAATCTACCGCCATTCCGGCCGCTACGACGTGCGCGTCACGCCCGAAATCATCGAGCAGCCCAACAATCGCGTCGATCTCGTCTTCACGATCGATGAAGGTGCGAAAACGGCCGTCAGATCCATCGAATTCGTCGGCAATAGCTACTATTCGTCCTATCGGCTGAAGGACATCATCAAGACCCACGAATCGAACTTGCTGAGCTTTCTCGGCGGCAACGACGTCTACGACCCCGACCGCGTCGAGGCCGATCGCGACCTGATTCGCCGCTTCTATCTGAAGCACGGCTTTGCCGACGTGCAGGTGGTGGCCGCGCTGACGGAGTACGATCCGGAGCGCAAGGGCTTCATGGTCACCTTCAAGATCGAGGAAGGCCAGCAATATCGCGTCGGCTCGGTCGACTTCCAGTCGAGCATCCCCAATCTCGATACCGCCTCGCTGCGCGGCTTCTCGCGCGTTTCCGTGGGCTCGCTCTACAATGTCGAGGCGCTCGAGAAATCGGTCGAGGAAATGCAGATCGAGGCGTCGCGCCGCGGTTTTGCCTTTGCGGTGGTGCGGCCGCGCGGCGACCGCAATTTCGAGGCCCACACGGTTTCGGTCGTGTTCTCGGTCGAGGAGGGGCCGCGAACCTATATCGAGCGCATCAACATCCGCGGCAATACGCGCACGCGCGACTACGTGATTCGGCGCGAGTTCGATCTGTCGGAAGGCGACGCCTATAATCGCGCGCTGGTCGACCGCGCCGAGCGGCGCTTGAAGAATCTCGATTTCTTCAAGAGCGTGAAGATCACGACCGAACCGGGCTCGTCCAGCGACCGCGTCATCCTCGTCGTCGATCTCGAGGAGAAATCGACCGGCGACTTCTCGGTCTCGGGCGGCTATTCGACCACCGACGGCGCCCTCGCCGAAGTCTCCATCTCCGAGCGCAATTTCCTCGGCCGCGGCCTGTTCGCGAAGGCATCGGTGACCTACGGTCAGTATGCGCGCGGCCTCTCGCTGTCCTACATCGACCCGTATCTGCTCGATTACCGCGTGGCGCTCGGTCTCGACGCCTATTACCGCGAGCAATTGCCCAACAGCTATATCGCCTATGGCACCAAGACCATCGGCTTCAGCCCGCGTCTCGGCTTCCAGCTCCGCGAAGATCTTGCGTTGCAGCTTCGCTATTCGATCTATCAACAGGAAATCAACCTGCCGTCCTATCTGGCGAGCTGTAACAACAATCCGGGCAACGGCCTGCTTGCCTTCAACCCGTCGCCGGCCTGGGTGGCGGCGAATGCGCCGGGTACTCCGTCGGGCGGCAGCGTCACGGCTGGCGGGCAAACCGCGACGGATACCAGCAACCTCGGCCTGTGGTGCTACAGCGAGGGCCAAGCCTCGCTGCCGATCCGCAAGGAGCTGGCCAACGGCGCGACCCTGACCTCGGCGGTCGGCTACACGCTGAACTACAACACGCTCGACAACAACAAGAACCCGACCGACGGCCTCCTGATCGACTTCAAGCAGGATTTCGCCGGCGTCGGTGGCGACGTCACCTATCTCAAGAGCACGATCGACGGCAAATATTATGCTCCGCTCGTCGGCGATGTCGTGGGCCTGATCCACTTGCAGTCGGGCATCCTGAACAAGGTCGGCAATGACGACCTGCGCATGCTCGACATGTTCCAGATGGGACCGAACCTCGTCCGCGGCTTTGCTCCGAACGGTATCGGTCCGCGTGACATCAATCCGTACGGCACGATGGATGCGCTCGGCGGCACCAAGTACTGGGGTGCTTCGTTCGAATTGCAGATGCCGTTCTGGTTCCTGCCCAAGGAAGTGGGCCTGAAGGGCGCAGTCTATGCCGACGCCGGCGGGCTGTGGGACTATCAGGGACCGACGTCCTGGGCGGCGACCGGCGAAGTCAATGTGCCGGGATGCGTGCCACCTAACCCGAACCCGCCGTTCAGCCCCGGAACCTGTCTTGGCCTGCAATATGCCGAGCAGAACGTGGTGCGTACCTCGGTCGGTGTCGGTTTGATCTGGGCCTCGCCCTTCGGTCCGCTGCGCTTCGACTACGCGGTGCCGCTGACCAAGGGACCGTTTGACCGCGTGCAGCAGTTCAAGTTCGGCGGCGGTACGTCGTTCTGATCCTGGGAGCATGATCGGGAAAAGTCGAAACCGGTTCTCCGAATCATGCTCCGATCAGAGAATCCGGGGCCTGAGGCGATTGTCTGCCACCGCATCATGCTCCGATGCCTGCTCGGTGACGCCAGCGGTGTTCGTCTGCGTTAAGCAGAGAGCGCCGGCTTTTCACGAAAGATATCGGACATTAACCTAGAGCCTTGCCGCGATTTGTCCTAAGACGCTCGCACGCGAATTCTAAAGCAATCGGCGCGGGCGAACGTCCGTGCTCCAGGTCAGGTCCGGATGGCGGCGGGGTGAATGGCGCAGCCGATATTCTTTGCAAGCCCACCTTCGTCGACGCTGGCCGATATCGCCGCGCTGGCGAAGGCGGTTCTGGTCGACCCCTCGCGGGCCGGCCAGGAGGTGAGGGGGCTGGCATCGCTCGACGAAGCCGGGCCGATGCACCTCTGCTTTTTTGACAATCTGAAATATGCCGACCAGCTCGCCTCGACCAGGGCCGGCGCCTGCCTGGTGAGCCCTCGCTTCGAGAACAGCGTTCCGCCCCACGTCGCGGTGCTGCGCGCTTCCCAGCCGTTCCGAACCTTCGTTCTGCTCGCGCGCGAATGGCATCGCGACGCGCTGAGGCCGACCTCCTGGTTCGGCCAGGACGGCATCGCGCCGTCGGCGATCGTCGACCCTTCGGCGCGTCTGGAGGACGGCGTCATCGTCGATCCGATGGCTCTGATCGGGGCCAAGGTCGAGATTGGCGCGGGCACCGTGATCGGTGCGGGCAGCGTGATCGGGCCGGGCGTCAAGATCGGGCGGGATTGCAATGTCGGGGCGCGCACGGCGATCCAATGCGCGCTGATCGGCAACAATGTGCTGATCCATCCCGGCTGCAGCATCGGGCAGGACGGCTATGGTTTCGTGTTTTTCGGCCCGGACGGGCATTTGAAGGTTCCGCAGACCGGCAGGGTGCTGATCCAGAACGACGTCGAGATCGGGGCGGGCACCACCATCGACCGCGGCAGCCTGCGCGACACCGTGATCGGCGAGGGCACCAAAATCGACAATCAGGTCCAGATCGGTCACAATGTCACCATCGGCAGGCATTGCCTGCTGGCGGCCCAGATCGGGCTCGCGGGCAGCCTGACGATCGGCGACAATGTGGCTTTGGGAGCAAAGGTCGGTATCAACAACCACCTCAAGATCGGCGACGGTGCACAGGTCACCGCGATGAGCGCGGTCAAGGACGACATTCCGCCGAACGGCCGCTGGGGCGGGCATTTTGCCAAGCCGACCAGGCAGTGGTTCAGGGAGATTGTTGCGGTGGAGCGTCTGGCGCGGGATCAAGCGGCCGATCCGAAGGGTGAAGGGCGGGAGTGATGGCGGAGGAGGCACCGGTCAGGTTCGCGCTCGTCGATATCAACGAGATTCTGAAGACGCTGCCGCATCA
>JAFAUV010000288.1 GCA_019243075.1 Bradyrhizobium sp. | reverse complement strand
ACTCGGCGAGAGCGACGTTCCCGGGTTTCAGAAGGATGCGCTCGTTCATGGCTTACTCCTTCGCCTGGTTTCCTCGTGCCTCAATGCGGCGAAGTTTTCGTCAGCCGTGCGGGCACTTCTCCGCTTCTCCCACCAGGTTGACTTCCTTTTCCTCTCGGGCAATTATGTATAGACATAAGGAACCGGAGCCCTTTCGTGCCGCCGATCTACATCGCCTATCTCAACCGATTCGACATCGACGAGCTCAAGATCACCGACGAGGAAATCCTCACCGCAATCGAGACGAGCCTGGCCGGCCAGGGCAGGGGCGAGACGGTGATCGAGCCGCGCGTTCATCTCGAACCCGGCGTGGCCAACGGTCATTTCAACGTGCTGCGCGGTGCGATCAAGCCGCCGATCGACTCCGCCGGGGTCAAGATCGTGGGCGACTTCGTCGACAACTACAAGCTCGGTTTTCCCTCGGAGCTTGCGATCCTCGCATTGTTCGATCCGCGGACGGGGGCACCGAAAGCGATCCTGGACGCGAGCGGTATCACCGATATGCGCACGGGCGCGGTCACCGCAATCGGCGCCAAATATCTGGCGCGGAAAAATTCGAAAGTGCTCGGCCACATCGGGGCGCGCGGAACCGCGTATTGGAACGTGCGCCTGCTCGACCATCTGTTTGATTTCGACGAGATCCGGGTGCATTCGCGCCGCGAGGAAAGCCGCAACGGCTTTGCTGACCGTCTGAGCCGCGATCTGGGCAAGAAGGTCGTTGCAACCGGCGACTGGAAGACTTGCGTCGAGGAGGCTGACATCGTGGTAGAGGCGTCGCGGCTCGACAAGCCGAAGCCGATGCTGAAAACGGAATGGATCAAGAAAGGAGCCTTCGTGGTGCCCTATGGAACGATGAGTGCGATCGAGCTTTCGCTGACCGATATCATGACCAAGCTGGTGGTCGACGACTGGGGGCAGTGCAAAGGTGGCAAATTCGGCAGCCTTCGCGCCCATGTCGAGGCAGGCAAGCTCTCCGAGGCGACGCTGCATGCCGAGCTTGGACAGATCGTCGCCGGTCTCAAACCCGGCCGCGAGAGCGATGGTGAAACCAATCTGCTCTGGCATCGCGGGCTGTCGCTGTCCGACATTGCGCTGGGCCACGCGATGCTCGAGAAATCACAGCGGCTCGGGGTGGGGGAGCGCCTGCGCTTTGCCTGACCGAACGGCCGCCGAGAGGGCTTGAAGACGTGCGCTACGTCGCCAATGCGCGAATGTATTCGGTCAATCCGCCGGCCGCCGCCGCATGGAAGGAGCTGTTCGGCTGGCTCGCGCGCGAAAGCGGCGTCGACCTCGACATCATCGATCACGCCTTTCCGCTTCCGCTGGCCGACCTGTGGTCGCGGACCGATCTCGGCTGCGCCTTCATGTGCGGATTTCCGTTCATGCATGCGGCGGAGCGGCCACTGCCGGTCGCCGCGCCCATCCCGGCCAACGCGCCGATCTCCGAGCGGCCAGTCTACGCCACCTGTCTCATCGTCCGGGCAGAGTCGGATTTCCAGACCATCGAGGACACGTTTGGCGGGCGCCTCGGCTACACCGCTGCGGATTCCCATTCCGGTTACAATGCACTCAGGCATCATCTCCTGCCATATTACCAGCAACGTGGCGCAAAGCTCTATCGCGAAAGCATCGGGCCGTTGACGACGCCGCGGCGCGTCATCGAGGCGCTGCTTGCCTGTGACATCGACGTCGGCCCACTGGACGGCTATGCGCTGGATTTGATGCGGCACCACCAGTCGGAGCTTGCATCACGGATTCGGGTTGTTGCGACCACGGATCCCGCGCCAGTTCCATTTCTGGTCGCCTCGTCCGGTTGCCCGGACGAGATCGTCTGCCGGCTGCAAACGACGCTCGCAGCATTCGCCAGCGCTCCGGCATGCTCGGATTTGAGAGAGCGCCTTCTCCTCAAGGCATTCGTCCCTGTCGCGCTGGAGGATTACGGTCTGATGCTGCGTTGGGATCGCGAAACGCGCGAGGCCGGATACGCTCAGCCCGTGTGATTGCGGCATGAGCGCAATAGCACGAGATAGCAGTCGGCTGAGCCGGTCGGCGCGATCGTGAAGGCGCCCTCATCTGCACGCATCAGGATCGCCGCGTCATCGTCGCCGAGGTCAATCTTTTGGCGCGGCAAACTCAATTCGACCTTGCCCGAGCCGGCGACGGCTAGCGCGATGTCATAGCCTTCGAAATCGCAACGCGCCGCTTTGCGGATGCGCTGCAAGCGATGTTCGAAATAGCCGCGCCTGGTCATGACGTTCAGGTCGATGACTTCGCCGGCCAAGAGACGCGCTGAGGTCGGGATGTCGCCCGGAAAGGGTATCGGATCGGAATGGCGGTCGACCACGACCGGCTCCGCATCACCTATGGTGAGCGACAATCCGTGTCCCTTCACGATTGCAAGCGTACGGTCGATGCCGGAAAATTCGGAGAACGGCCCGTCCGAGGCGACGCGCGCCATGCTGATACGCCAGTCGAAATCATCCAGCGACGCGCCCGGTGGCGCGATGGCGATCTCCGTCGTCGAGCCGCCACCGTTCTTCCAGGGCGTGGTGCGGCAGTCGCTGGCGCGAATGATTCTCGCCACGGGCTATCACGCATCAAGGCTTGGCAGGTCGAGGTTGTTCTTGCGCGCGCACTCGATTGCAAGCTCGTAGCCGGCATCGGCGTGCCGCATCACGCCGCTGGCCGGATCATTCCATAATACCCTGCCGATGCGTTGGGCCGCCTCCGTCGTGCCGTCGCAGACGATGACCATGCCTGCATGCTGCGAATAGCCGATGCCGACGCCTCCGCCATGGTGCAGCGAGACCCAGGTCGCGCCGCTGGCGCAGTTGAGGAGCGCGTTCAGCATGGGCCAATCGGAAACTGCGTCCGAGCCATCGCGCATGGATTCGGTTTCGCGATTGGGTGAAGCGACCGATCCCGAATCGAGATGGTCGCGGCCGATCACGATCGGCGCCTTCAATTCACCGCGGGCCACCATCTGGTTGAACGCGAGGCCGAGCCGGTGCCGGTCACCCAGGCCAACCCAGCAAATGCGGGCCGGCAGCCCCTGAAAGGCGATGCGCTGTCGCGCCATGTCGAGCCAATGATGGAGCGAGGCATCGTCGGGCATCAGCTCCTTCACCTTCGCATCGGTACGATAGATGTCCTCCGGATCGCCAGACAAGGCAGCCCAGCGGAAGGGGCCGATGCCGCGGCAGAACAGCGGGCGGATATAGGCCGGCACAAAGCCGGGGAAATCGAACGCGTCCTTGACCCCTTCCTCGACCGCCATCTGTCTTATGTTGTTGCCGTAATCGACCACGGGAATGCCCATCCGGTGAAAGTCCAGCATGGCGCGCACATGTTCGGCCATCGAAGCGCGCGCGGCGCGATCGACAGCCTTCGGATCGCTTTCACGGCGCGATTGCCATTCGTGGATGGACCAGCCCTTCGGCAGATAGCCGTTGATCGGATCGTGCGCGGAGGTTTGATCGGTGACCGCGTCAGGCCGGATGCCGCGTCCGACCAGTTCGGGAAAGATGTCTGCCGCGTTGCCGAGCAGTCCGACCGAGACCGGCTTGCGCGTCTTTCCCGCTTCTTCGATGATCGCCAATGCCTCGTCGAGGTCCTTGGCCTGGCGGTCGAGGTAACGCGTGCGCATGCGCATCTCGATGCGCGATGGCTGGCATTCGACGGCAAGGCACGATGCGCCCGCCATGACGGCGGCGAGCGGCTGTGCGCCGCCCATGCCGCCGAGTCCCGCCGTGAGGATCCACCTGCCGGCGAGATTGCCGCCATAATGCCGGCGGCCGAGCTCGGCGAAGGTCTCGTAGGTGCCCTGAACGATGCCCTGGCTGCCGATATAGATCCAGGACCCGGCCGTCATCTGGCCGTACATCATCAGGCCCTTGCGATCGAGCAGGTTGAAATGCTCCCACGTTGCCCAATGCGGTACCAGGTTGGAGTTGGCAATCAGAACACGCGGCGCATCGGCGTGGGTACGAAAAACGCCGACGGGTTTGCCGGACTGCACCGCGAGCGTCTGATCGCCCTCCAGACGACGCAGCGTCGTCACGATACGATCGAAACTTTCCCAGTCGCGGGCGGCGCGGCCGATGCCGCCATAGACCACGAGCTCGCCCGGCTTTTCGGCGACATCGGGATCGAGATTGTTCATCAGCATCCGCATCGGTGCTTCGGTGAGCCAGCTTTTCGCCGAAAGGTCGGGTCCGCGGGCTGCGCGAACGATGCGCGCATTGTCGATGCGTGTCATGGTTGGATATCCGCTAATAATGAAGAGAGGGGCGGCAGATTCATGTCGTTTGGCCCCGAAAGACCCGTGCGTGAAGCGGATTGAATCCGATCCGGTAGACCAGTTCGGCGGGCCGCTCGACGTCCCAAATAGCGAGGTCGCAACGCTTGCCGGCCTCGAGGCTTCCGGTTTCGCTGAAAAGGCCGAGCGCACCTGCGGCCTCGCGGGTCACGGCCGCGATGCATTCGTCGACGGTCAGACGGAACAGTGTCGCGCCCATATTCATGGTCAACAGCAGCGAGGTCAGGGGCGAGGAGCCGGGATTGCTGTCGGTCGCAAGGGCGATCGGGACGCGATGCTTGCGCATCAAATCGATCGGTGGTGTCTGCTTTTCACGCAGGAAATAGTAGGCGCCTGGAAGTACCACTGCCGCGGTGCCCGCGGCGGCCATCGCAGCAATGCCCGCCTCGTCGGCGTATTCGAGATGATCGGCCGATAAGGCGCCGAACCGCGCGGCCAATGCCGCGCCGCCGAGGTTGGAAAGCTGGTCGGCATGAAGCTTGACGCGAAGATTGCACTCTCGCGCGCGAGCAAAGACCTGCGCAGTCTCCTCCACCGAAAACGCGATGTTTTCGCAGAAGGCGTCGACGGCATCGACGAGACCTTCGGTAGCAAGCTTGGGGATCATGTCGCAGACATCTGCGATATAGGCCTTGGAGTCGCCGGCGCGCTCGGGCGGCAGCGCATGCGCGCCCAGGAAGGTCGTTCGCACCGTCACCTGATTTTCGCTTCCGAGCCGCCGCGCCGCGCGGAGCTGGCGTTGCTCGGTAGCAAAGGCGAGCCCATAGCCCGACTTGATCTCAACGGTCGTTACGCCTTCGGCCATGAGCGCTTCGAGACGGCGCTGTGCGCCGGACACCAGCGCGTCCTCGCTTGCAGTGCGCGTGGCCTTTACCGTGGACATGATGCCACCACCCCGTCGCGCGATCTCCTCATAGCTCGCGCCGGCCAGCCGCAGCTCGAACTCCTCGGCCCGATTGCCGCCATAGACGAGATGAGTGTGGCAGTCGACCAGGCCTGGCGTGATCCACCGCCCTTCGCAATCGATTCGTTCCGCCGCATCGAGGCCCGTTGGTGCGTCCGCTTTTGGGCCGGCATAGACGATGATACCGTCCTTGGCGGCGATAACACCGTCCTCCACGACGCCAAGGCCCTCTCGGTGCGGGGAGAGCGTGGCGAGCCGACAGCGATGCCAGACACGATCAGCCAAAGTCATGACGATGGGAGCCCACGATCCCTGTGTTGAATCCTCTGTGTCGACGCTTGGCACGGAGGGATCATTTGTCTATACATATTGCATGCTGGCTGCTCGCTGTCCAGCTTATCGTCGACGCCGGAGCTTCAATTGGCCGAACTGCATTTCAAGCAAGCGCTGCTTCCTGGCGGATGGTCGCGCGAGGTGCGGCTGTCGATCGCGGATGGTCGGATCGCGGCAGTTGACAGCGGTGTTGCGGCAAGCGACGCCGACGAGCGTCACGCGATTGGAGTGCCGGGACTGCCCAATCTTCACAGCCACGGCTTTCAGCGCGGCATGGCGGGCCTGACAGAGATCAGGGGCATGTCCTCCGACAGCTTCTGGACATGGCGTGAGTTGATGTATCGCTTTGTCACCCGCATGACTCCAGAGGACATCGAAGCGATCACGGCGCAGGCCTATGTCGAGATGCTTGAGGCGGGCTTCACTCGGGTCGGCGAGTTTCACTATGTTCATCATGATCGATCGGGTGCGCCTTACGAGGATATCGCCGAGTTGGCCGGACGCATTGCTGCGGCCGCGCATGCGAGTGGCATCGGCCTGACACTGTTGCCGGTTTTTTACGCGCATGCCGGCTTCGGCGGTCGCGCGCCGGATGAGGGGCAGCGGCGCTTCATCAACACCGTCGATCGGTTTGGCCTTCTCCTGGAAGCGTCTCGGCGGGCGGTCGCCGGCTGCAAGGGCGCGAAGGTCGGTGTCGCCCCGCATTCGCTGCGTGCAATCACGCCGGATCAGTTGGCTGCCATCCTGCCGATGGTGGCCGACGGTCCGATCCACATTCACGTCGCCGAACAAATGAAAGAGGTCGACGATTGCCTCGCCTGGAGCGGAAGCAGGCCGGTCCAATGGCTCATCGATCATGCGCCGGTCGATCGCCGATGGTGCCTGGTTCACGCGACCCACATGACGAACGAGGAAGCCAGGGCGATGGCGGCGACCGGCGCCGTCGCGGGCCTCTGTCCCGTAACCGAGGCCAATCTCGGCGACGGCATCTTCAATGCGCCTGCATTTTTCGCTGCCGGTGGCATGTATGGATTAGGTACGGATTCGAACGTGCTGATCGGCGCGGCGGACGAACTCCGCCAGCTCGAGTATTCGCAGCGACTCAAGCTGCGTGCGCGCAATGTCATGGCGACATCGCGCACCGCCTCGACCGGTCGGGCGCTGTTTGATGGGGCGCTCGCGGGCGGTGCTCTGGCCCTCGGTGTCGGGTGTGGTCTTGCCGTGGGCCTCGCGGCCGACATCGTCAGCCTTGATGCCGATAGTCCGGCGCTGGCCGCCCGCTCGGGCGACGCCATCCTCGACGGCTGGATCTTCGGCAGCCGTCGCTCCCCTGTGGACTGCGTCTGGACATCCGGCCGCAAGGTTGTGACAAACAGCCGGCATTACCAGGCGGAACCGGTCGAAGCCAATTTCCGCCGCCGGCTGGAAGGACTGCTTGCGGAATGAATGTGTCGTCAAAACAGGGTGGCGGCGCCGGGATCGCGCTCTACCAAAGGATCCGCAGCGATATCGAGGGGCGCATCATGTCGGGCGAGTGGCCACCCGGCTATCGTCTGCCGTTCGAGCACGAGCTGATGGACACCTATTCCTGCGCGCGCATGACCGTGAACAAGGTCCTGTCGTCACTTGCGCAAGCCGGCCTCGTCGAGCGACGGCGGCGCGCAGGCAGCTTTGTCTCGCGCCCGAAGGTTCATTCCGCGGTTCTGCAGATTCCCGACCTGCAAGCGGAGATCGAGAATCGCGGCGAGCGCTATGGCTATACGCTCCTGGAATGCCAGAAGCGCGCTGCCACGCGGCAGGACAAGGACCGGCTCGAGGTCGACCTGCGCACGCCGATTCTGGCACTGCGTTGTCGCCACGACGCCGCGATGCAGCCGTTCGCGCTGGAAGACCGGCTTCTGAACCTGAACGCGGTGCCGGAAGCCATGCGGCAGGACTTCTCAACCGTACCGCCGAGCGCCTGGCTGGTCGATCACGTGCCATGGACGCAGGCGGAGCACCGCATCTCGGCCAGCAATGCCGACAAACCGCTCGCCGCCGAATTGAACATCGACGAGGGGGCCGCTTGCCTTGTGATCGAGCGCCGAACCTGGCGCAATGGCGAGCCGATCACCTCGGTTCGCCTTGTTCACCCTGGTCCGCTCTATGATCTGATGGCGCGGTTCACGCCAAGCGGCTGAAGCTATTTAGCCTTGGCGGCGTCGACAAAGCGGTTGGTCCAGAGATCGTTCTCCGCGGCTTTGGCGTCGAGTTCCTTGCCGAAATTGGTGCCGACCTCCCGGGCGAAGGCCAGCATGTTGGAAAATCCCTCGGCATCGAGCTTGCCGCCGTCGCGACGCCGCTGGTCATCGCCTTCACTGCCGCGATCACGGATTCCGGCGTTGCCTTGGGAAAGAACTGCTTCTGGATCGCCTGCGCGGTTTGATCGGGCAGCTTGACCAGTTCGTCACCCGCGGCCTGAAGCGCGCGCGCTGTCTTGACGAACAGCATCGCCTTCTGATCGTCGATCGGCTTCTTGGCCGCCAGAACCAGATAGGGCTGATGGTTGAGCACCGGAAAGTCGTCCCCGAGCGAGACGAGGATCACGCCGCTGCCCGACTTCTCCGCGAGAAATCCTTCCGGTGGCGACAGCACGAACGCGTCGATCTGCTTGCTTTCAAGCGCCGCCTGCAGTGCGACGGGATTGCCGATCTGCGCAACCTTGATTTCGGTTTTCGGGTTGATGCCGCCCTTGGCTGCCAGCCATCGGGCCACGGCGTCCTGCGTGCCGCCAATAGCGGCAACGCCGACCGTGGCGCCCTTGAGCGCTCCGAGGCGCTTTTCCAGGGGATCGCCGACCTTGACGCCGGTTCGCTCGAGTAGCGCGGGTGAGACCACGATCTGGAGCGTGACCTTGGACATCAGTGAATAGACGATTTCGAACGGCTGACCTTTCGCGGCGGCGCGCAGAACGGTTTCGGAGCCGACCGCGGCAAGGTCGATGTCACCGGCATCGAGCGCGGCGAGCGCCGCCGCGTCGCCACCGGGAACGACCACGGCGTTCGCCGTCAATCCCTGCGCGGTAAACGTGTTGAGGGCGCGGGCGGCCCAGAGGGGAAGGAAGCTCAAGGTGGAAACGCCCTGCGCGATCCGTATCGTTTGCTGCGCAGAGGCCGAAGCAGGCGTGAGAAGCACGATCGTTCCGATCGCAAGCAGGCTGATCAGGCGGCTGTGGGGGCGCATCGCTCTCTCCGGATCGTCGCTGGTTATTCAAATATCGCCCGGGCCTGTGGCCGAAGGATTGCGCCAGCGCAGCCACCGGCGTTCGAGCCGGCCCGCAAGCGCGCCTGCCGCCATCACGAAACCGAGCAAAATGACGATACCGGCGAACACGCCGGCGGGATCATAGGTCGCCGACGCCTCGTGAATGAACAGGCCGAGCCCTTGTGTCGAGGAGGTGATCTCGCCAACGATCACGCCGATGACGCTGTAGGGGATAGCCATCCGCATGCCGAGCATCACGTAGGGAGCAGCCGCCGGCAAATAAACGTGATAGGTGAGCTGGCGCTGATTGGCTCCCATCACCAGCGTCAGGTTCACCAGCTCCCGGTCGACGCTGCGGACGCCGGCGAACACGTTGTAGAAGACCAGGAAGAAGACCATGATCGAGGCCAGCGCGATCTTCGATCCCACCCCGATTCCGAACCAGATGATGAACAGCGGCGCCAGTGCGATCTTCGGCACCCCGTAGAACGCCATCACATAGGGCTCGAAAATACGGGCGAGCCGCGGCGACCGGCCGAGCGCATAGCCGCCCAACACGCCTCCGGCGACGCCGATGACATAGCCGAAAACGAGTTCCTGACCTGTCGTCCACAGATGCGGATAGATCTCGCCTGAGGCGAACAGCTCATAGAGCCGTGCAGCGATGGCCGTCGGCTTGCTGACATAGAGTTCCCTAATCAATCGGCCGGAGGCCCATTGCCAGAACAACAGAAATACGATGCCGGGAAGCACGGCAAGCAGTCCATAGGCAAACCGTTCGGCCCAGGCACGAGGCGGTATCGCCGCGCTTTCCACGGAGGGCGGCGTGTCATAGGCCAGGTCCGTCATCGGCTTGCTCTCGTTCAATGGGCCCGCCCGGTATCGATCTGAGAACGGAACTCGGTCCATACCGCGTCATAGGCGGCCTCGAAGCCGGGATTGCGGAACGGCTCGAACATGTTGCGCGGCCGCGGCAGATCGATCTGGATGTTGGCGAGGAGCCGCGACGGCCGCTGGCTCAGCACCGCAACTTGATCGGCGAGCAGCACGGCCTCGGTGATATCGTGGGTGACGAAGACGACGGTGGCGCCGGCTTCCATCGAGAGATTCTGCAGATCGCTCTGCATCAACATGCGGGTTTGCGCATCGAGCGCGCCGAACGGCTCGTCCATCAGGATGATGTCGGGCCGATAGACCAACGTGCGCGCGATCGAACCGCGCTTCTGCATGCCGCCGGAGAGCTGGCTTGGGAAATGCTGCTCGAAGCCCTTCAAGCCGACCGCTTCGAGTGCGCTCGCAACGCGTTCTTTTCGCTCGCCGGCCGCGACGCCACGGAGCAGGAGCGGAAGCTCGACATTCTCGCAGAGCGTTTTCCAGGGAAACAGTTGCGCCTGTTGCGGCACGAAACCGACCTCGGTGTTGATTCCCGTCACCCTGCGGCTGCGGTGATGCACCGCGCCGCGCATCGGAATCAAAAGGCCTGCGGCCATCTGCAGCAGGGTGCTCTTGCCGCAGCCGCTCGGGCCGATCACCGCGACGAATTTGCCGCGGTCGACCTCGAAGCTGATGCCGTCGAGCACGCGGATGTTGGTCCGCTGTCCCGGCGCCGGAAAGTCCTGCCCGATCGCGTCAAAGGCGAGTACGTGATCGCTCATGCCGGCCATCTCTCATGCGAACATGTCTATACATAAAAGAACCCGTCAAGACGGGCAAGCCGGTATCGATGGAGAGATTTTGGGCTCGGCTGCACATGGCCTGCTCGGGCCTAACGCAAAAGGGCCTCATCGTGGGAGGCATCGTCGCGCCGCTGGCCCGCATTGCGCGTTCATTTGGTTTTTCCTATCGGCAGCTTCGCCTGATCCGAATTGGTCCGGCCTTCGACGTTCGTTTAACCTTGTGCAACACCAACCCAAGCAAATGTCTTCCGCGGTGACCGTAAAGACAGGACCAATGAAGAAGAGAAGCAATGGCTGACAAGGTTTTTGCAGGCACGGTTGTTCTTCCCGACCGCTTGATCGACAATGGTTACGTTCTCGTCGGCGACGGCAAGGTGCAAACGGTCGGCTCCGGCGTGGCGCCAGCGGGCGAAAAGCACGGCGGTGCCGGTTTTCTCGTGCTGCCCGGTGCCATCGACGCGCAGGTGCACAGCCGCAGCCAGCTCGGACAGGAGGACTTCGTCTGGTCGACGCGCAGTGCCGCCGCCGGCGGTGTCACCACGATTGTCGACATGCCCTACGACGACAATTGCCTGATCGCGACCGCAGAGCGCTTGCGCACCAAGATCCGGGAAGCGGGTGCGCAGGCGCGCGTTGATTTCGCGCTCTATGCCACTGTCGATCCCGCCGAGGGGGCGGCGAGGGTGGACGAGCTCGTCGATGCCGGTGCCGCGGCATTCAAGTTCTCCACGTTCGGTACCCATCCGACGCGGTTTCCACGGATCCCGCCCCAGACGCTTTACGCCTGTTTCGGCGCGGTCGGGAAGCGCGGCCTGGTGGCCGGCATCCACAACGAGAACGACGAGATGGTGCGTGCGTTCATGGCCGATGTCGAAGCCGGAGGTGTCACCGACTACACCGCGCACGGACTGTCGCGGCCTCCCGTGACGGAAGCGCTCGCGACGGCGGAGGTCTATGAGCTCGGTGCCGCCGCTGGTTGTCCCGTGCACATCGTGCACTGCTCGATTGGACGTGGATACGAACTCGCCGCGGCCTATCGCGCGCAGGGACATGGCGCGACCATCGAGGCCTGCGTCCACTACCTCACCCTCGATGAGGAGAACGATGTCCGCCGTCTCGGCGGCAAGGCCAAAATCAACCCGCCGCTGCGCCCGCGCAAGGAAGTGGAGGCACTCTGGCATCATCTGGCAGCCGGCAATGTCACGATCGTCTCGACTGATCACGTGAGCTGGTCGGAAGACCGCAAGACCGACCCCAACATGCTGAAAAATGCGTCCGGTATTCCCGGCCTCGAGGCGTTGTACGGATTGCTGCTGAAGGGGCTGGATCAGCGCGGCCTGCCGTTGACTCACGCGGCGCGGTTGCTTGCGCTCAATCCGGCAGCGCTGTTCCGGATCACGCATGTCAAGGGAGCCCTGGAAGTTGGTCGCGACGCCGACATCGTTCTGATGCGGCGCGATCCCCATCGCTATAGCGCCGCGGCGAGCGGCAACAATTTCGTGTCCTGGAGTCCCTATGACGGCATCGAACTGCCGTTTCGCCCGATCGAGACCTATGTTCGCGGTGAATGCGTAGCGGCCAACGGCGAAGTGATCGCCAAGCCCGGCAGCGGGCGCTTTGTCAGCCCGTTGCGTGTCCAGTGATCGGCGCCGTGCCGTGACGAAAACCAACCTGCCCCTCGACGCCGACCGCTTGTGGTCGGACATCATGGCGCTGGCCGACATCACCGACCCGGCGCGGCCGTACACGCGGCGCTCGTTCACCGAGCTGTTTCTCGAAGGCCGGGCGCTGGTTGCGACACGCTTCACCGAGGCGGGGTTGACGACGCGGATCGACACTGGCGGCAACTTGATCGGCCGGATCGAAGGCCGCAAACCGGAACTCGGCGTCATCGCGGTCGGCTCGCACAGCGATACCGTGCCCTCGGGCGGACGCTTCGACGGCATCGCCGGCGTCGCGACCGGTCTTGAAATTGTGCGCGCATTGCGGGATTCCGGCACGCAGCTCGATCACACGCTCGAGGTGATCGATTTCCTGGCCGAGGAGCCGAGCGAATATGGCTTGTCATGCGTCGGCAGTCGCGGCATGACAGGCTTTCTCGACGTCAAGATGCTCGATCTGGTCGAGCCGGGTGGCGAGAAGCTGCGCGACGCGTTGCGGCGGGTCGGCGGCGATCCGGACCGGCTCGATCGGGCAATACGCAGCGACATCCGCGCCTTCCTCGAGCTGCATATCGAGCAGGGCATCGTTCTCGAATCGCAATCGCTTGATGTCGGCGTGGTGTCGTCGATCGTCGGCATCCGCCGCATCGAGATCGTCTTCGAGGGCGAGGCCGACCATGCCGGAACGACGCCGCTTCACCTGCGCCATGACGCCCTGGTGGCGGCCGCCAATGCCGTGGCTATCGTGCGGCGCATTGCCGAGGAGCTTGACGCCGAAGGCCCCGATTATTTCGTCGCCACGGTCGGCATTCTCGCGGTCGAGCCGTCGGCCTCCAACATCGTTCCGGGCCGCTGCCGTCTCCTCGTCGACGCCCGCACCACCAATCCGGCGTTGACCGCGCGTTTCGTCTCGGCACTCGATCGCGAAAGCGCAGCCGCGGCCACGGCGGCACGGGTGCGGCGTAGCGCGTTCACGACGCTCTCGGACGGTCCGCCGGTTGCCTGCGATCCGGATCTGCAAGTGACACTGCGTGCGGCGGCACGCGATCTTGGCCTCGCTCAGACCGACCTGCCAAGCGGCGCTGGACATGATGCGGCCTTCATGAGCCGCATCTGCCGCTCGGCCATGGTGTTCGTGCCGTGCCGTGCGGGCAAAAGCCACGCGCCACAGGAATGGGCTGACAGAGACGCCGTGGCGGCGGGGGCTGCGGTCATCCTGCAGGCCGTGAAGGCGCTGGATCGATCCTTACAGGATGCATGAGGTTAACCCGCGCCGCGATGTTCCGATAATTTCCGCCGCAGGATGTTGACAAGACCGCGTTCCGGCTCGCTCAGGGTCCGCTCGCCGGAATAGATCACATAGAGGCGCCGAGCGATCGCGGGATCGGTGATCGGGTGCGCCACGAGATCACCACGTTCGATTTCCCGCGCAACTGCCGAGGCCGGCAGCACCGTGCAGACCGGTAGCCGCGCCAGCAATGATACCGCCATCGGCAGCGCGTCGATTTCCATCACGGGCTGAATCCGCAGATCGCGTTCGGACGCAGCGTTCTCCAGCAATTGGCGTAGACCGAAGCGGCTCGACGGCAATGCCAGCTTGAGCTGTACGAGGTCGGCAAGGCGGACCGGGCCTGGCGGTAACAGCCGGTGCGAAGGATGGGCAATTGCGGCAAGGCCTTCCGACGAGCCAAGCGGCAGTCTCGGCATGTGTGGCAGCGTGGTCTCGACAATCGCCACCCCGACCAACCCGCGGATCACCCAGTCCTGCAACGTGCCATTGGGCGCTTCCTGGAACACGAGCTTCAGTGCCGGATAGCGAGCCTGAATCTCGATGATGGCATCGGTGATCCGGTTGACGAGAAAACCGTGCTGATTGACCGACGGCAGGATGCCGACGACGATGCGCCGGCCTTGGGCAAGCGGCGTGCCGGCATCGCTTACCGAAAGGCGACGAAATCCAGCTTCGATCAGGGCGGCGAACCTCGCGAAGCGCTCTCCCCTTGAGGTAGGCACGACGCCATCATCGTTGCGAGCGAACAGCGCGCCGCCAAGCGACGCCTCGAGCTTGTGCAACTGTTCACTGAGGGCGGGCTGACTGATGTTGGCGCCGCGCGCTGCGGCGGAGACGCGGCGAACACGATGGACCAGGTTGAAATAGTGAATTTGCCGCAGGCTGACGACCGGCCGCTCCGCATGCGTGGCCTGGTCTCCGGCGAGTGCGCGCTTCATCTGGCGGATGAATAGATTGGTGACGGTATTGGGCCTGGCAGCGCGGGCGACGACGTCCATCGTGAGCGCTTGATCCGGTGCGACGAGCGCGACGTTGGCAAGGCCGAGCCGCGGCGAAATCAAGCTGCGCGGCACGAACAATGCCGCGTCGGGATAATCGTCCATCGTACGGGGCAGGTCGCCCGGATGATCATTGAGAAATCGTACGCCAGTGATCTTTTGCAGGGTGAAGTAGCGGTCGGCCTGCTCGACCAGCGCCGGTGCCAGCATGGGAACCACGATGCGCCCGGCGACCAGTTCGCCCGCGCCGGGTGGGCGGCGCGTGCCGGCAGGCAACCGGAACGCAAATACCCAGGGATCAGAAAGCAAAACCGTGTCCTGCTTCGCCCGGCGCGCGCTCCCTTCGCCAAGGCCGATCGTGACGTGGCAGTGATTCAGTTCGCTCCAGTCGGTGACCAGAGTCTTGAGATGGGGCAGGTCCTTCTCGTCTTTCCATTGTGGGTCGACGAAGACGTCGGTCCGCTCGCTCGCCATCCTGTCGATGGCGAGGCGAAGCGCTTTGCTGATCCCGCCGATCGTGAAGCTCAGATTGATCTCGACGACAAGATGCTTCAGACGGGCGTCGGTCGCCGCCATGACGTGGCGGCGTGCGAACATTTCGGCAATCAGGAGCGGTTCGGCGGCGCGCATGAGCGCGCGCGCCGCTGCGGTAGGATACAGCGTATTGTTGGAACGCCTGAACAGCGTGAGGTCGAGATCCTGCCCCAACGCCTTGAGCGTCGTGCTCAGGGTCGAGACCGCGATGTCGAGTTCGGCGGCGGCGCGTGCAAGGCTTCCCGCCCGGCAGGTGGTTACGAAATAGGCTAGGGTGCGTAGTTCGACCATCTGACCTCGATCAATGTCGCGGCAGCATAGCCGTTCGTTCGGGTCGGGTCATCAAGCCTTCGTTTTTCCCTATGCCCTCGTTTATGCGATAGGGCGATGGACCCGGCTGCGCCGGCCGATATGATCGACGTCAGGTCCCCATCACCTTGGGACGTACCGACGGGGCACGATGGACGTTGGCGCAAAGGGTATTGCGAAGCTAGAGGCGACTTCCTCCCGGCAGTCGATGCGAGCCTTTCTGTCAGCGCTGGCCAATGCGGGTGACTTCGCTACGATCCCGGACATGGTCAGCCTCGATTACGAGCTCGCCGCGTGTTTGGCCGAGGCCGATAGCGGCCCGGCGCTGCAGTTTCAGAGTGTTAAAGGCCATGCGGATGGCTTCGCCATGCCGGTCGTCGGCAACCTGCTCAATTCGTTGTCGCGCATTGCTCTGGGAATGGGCAGCACGACGCGCGAGACGCAGGCTGCGC
>JAFAUV010000027.1 GCA_019243075.1 Bradyrhizobium sp. | reverse complement strand
GCGCGCCTCGGTCCATCGTTCGATGCGCGCGAAAATCTCGTTGAGGCGCGGCAGACGCGCTTTCGGCGTCGCATAGTTCGGGTCGGTCTTCCAGCCGGGCTCGCCGATGATGTCGCAGATCTTCTCCCAGACCGGGGCCTGGGTGATGAAATAGATGTAGGAGTTGGGATCGGTCTCCCAGCCCTTGCACTTGAGGATGCGGCCGGGCTGGCCGCCGCCAGAATCATTGCCGGCGCGCGGCACGGCATCGCCGAACGGAATGCCCTCGCCGAACTGGCTGTATTCCTTGAGCGGACCATGAGCGAGGCGCTGCTGGTCGCGCAGCTTGACGCGGGCGAGATTGAGCACGCCGTCCTGCATCGCGGCGGTGACGCGCTGGCCCTTGCCGGAATGGGTGCGCTGGTAGAGTGCGGTGACGATGCCGAGCGCAAGATGCAGGCCCGTGCCGCTGTCGCCGATCTGCGCGCCGGTCACCAGCGGCACGCCGTCGCGGAAGCCGGTGGTGGAGGCGGCGCCGCCGGTGCACTGCGCCACGTTCTCATAGACCTTGCAGTCTTCGTACGGTCCGGGGCCGAAGCCCTTGATCGAGGCCACGATCATCTTCGGGTTGATGGCCTGGATCTTCTCCCAGGGGAAACCCATGCGGTCGAGCACGCCGGGCCCGAAATTCTCGACCAGCACGTCGCAGCTCTTGATCAGCGCGGCGAGGACTTCCTTGCCCTTCGGGTTCTTGGTGTCGAGGGTGATCGAGCGCTTGTTGTGGTTCAGCATGGTGAAATACAGGCTGTCCGCGTTCGCAACGTCCTGGAGCTGGCCGCGCGTGATGTCGCCGACGCCGGGGCGCTCGACCTTGATCACGTCGGCGCCGAACCAGGCCAACAACTGCGTGCAGGTCGGTCCGGACTGGACGTGGGTGAAATCGAGGATGCGAACGCCCGTCAGCGCCTTGGTCATCTGCAAAAACTCCGTCTGGTATCGGTTGCCGCCGGGGCGGGAAGGGCTGGTCGAGGCCGGCACACGGCCGCGACCGTTGACTTACTTCTTTTTCAAAACGCTCTGCGGATTGAGATTGCCGATGCGGCCGCTTTCCGAGCCGGCCGCCGGATCGATCACCGCATTGATCAGGGTCGGCTTGCCGGAATCCATCGCCGCGTTGACCGCGTGTTTCAGCTCATCGGGCGAGGTGGCATTCACGCCGGCGCCGCCGAAGGCTTCCATCATCTTGTCATAGCGCGAGCCCTTGACGAACACCGTGGTCGCGGGATCGGAGCCTGCCGAATTGACGTCGGTGCCGCGATATATGCCGTCATTGTTGAAGACGACGATGCATACCGGCAGCTGGTAACGGCAGATGGTCTCGACCTCCATGCCGGAGAAACCGAACGCGCTGTCGCCTTCGACCGCGAGCACCGGCTTGCCGGTCTCTACCGCGGCCGCAATCGCATAGCCCATGCCGATGCCCATCACGCCCCAGGTGCCGACGTCGAGGCGCTTGCGCGGCTGATGCATGTCGATGATGCCGCGCGCCAGATCAAGCGTGTTGGCGCCTTCGTTGACCAGGATCGCGTCGGGCCGCTCCTTGATGATGGTGCGCAGCACCCCGAGCGCGCCGTGGTAATCCATCGGCGAGTTGTTGTTCATCAGCCGCGGCGCCATCTTGGCGATGTTCTCATCGCGCTTCTTGGTCACGGTGCTGATCCAATCGCCCGGCGGCGCCGTCCAGTTGCTGCCCATCGCCTCCGCGAGCGCGCTGATGCAGGAGCCGATGTCGCCGACCACGGGGGCCGCGATCTCGACATTGGAGTCGATCTCCTTGGGATCGATGTCGATCTGGATGAACTTCTTGGGCTGGTCGCCCCAGCTCTTGCCCTTGCCATGCGAGAGCAGCCAGTTGAGGCGGGCGCCAATCAGCATGACGACGTCGGCGTCCTTGAGCACGGTCGAGCGCGCCGCGCCCGCGCATTGCGGATGCAGATCGGGCAGCAGGCCCTTGGCCATGCTCATGGGCAGGAACGGCGCGCCGCTTCCTTCCACGAAATTCCTGATCGCCTCGTCGGCCTGGGCATAGGCCGCGCCCTTGCCGAGGATGATCAGCGGCCGCTTTGCGCTTCTGAGCACCTCGACCGCGCGCCTGACCGAAGCGGGGGCGGGGATCTGAGCCGGCGCAGCGTCGATCACCTTCACCAGCGATTTGCGGCCGGCGTCGGCATTCATCACCTGGCCGAAAAGTTTTGCGGGCAGGTCGAGATAGACGCCACCCGGACGGCCCGACACCGCGGCGCGGATGGCGCGCGCGAGGCCAATGCCGATGTCCTGGGCGTGCAGCACGCGGTAGGCCGCCTTGCACAGCGGCTTTGCGATCGCGAGCTGATCCATCTCCTCATAATCACCCTGCTGCAGGTCGACGATCTCGCGCTCGGAGGAGCCCGAGATCAGGATCATGGGGAAGCAGTTCGTGGTGGCGTGCGCGAGCGCGTTGAGGCCATTGAGAAAGCCGGGGGCGGACACGGTGAGACAGACGCCCGGCTTCTTGGTGAGAAAGCCCGCGATGGAGGCGGCATAGCCCGCGTTCTGTTCGTGGCGGAAGGAAAGCACACGGATGCCGGCGGCCTGGGCCATGCGGCCGAAATCGGTGATCGGAATGCCCGGCACGCCGTAGATCGTGTCGAGGCCGTTGAGCTTCAGCGCGTCGATGATGAGGTGAAAACCATCGGTCAGCTCCTGCTCGGCGCCCGGTGCTTCGGACTTGGCAGCGGCATTCGGCATTGGGCTTCTTTCTCCTGATCTTGTTCTCTCGTCCAGGACCACCGCTCGTCTTCAATGGCCGAAATCCAAAGGCCTTAGACCATTTCCTGGCCGTGCGCCTCGACGAAGGCGGCAAGGCCGAGCGTGTGATCCCGCGCGCGCTTCTCGGCGAGCTCGGTGTTGCGTTCTTCGAGCGCTTCGATGATCGCGAGATGCTCCGGCAACGAGGCCGCGATACGCTCGGTGCGGCCGATGGTGAGCTGGCGGTAGCCGCGCACGTGCAGGAGGATGTCGTTGGTCATGTCGACCAGCGTTGGCGATTCCGACAGCGAGATCAGCGCCTGGTGAAAGGCGATGTTGGCCTTCGAATATTCGTCGACGTGATCCTGGGGCAGGCGCTCCTGGTCGAAGTCCTTGAAGAAATCGCGCAGGGCCGAAATGTCCTTCTTGCGCGCGATGGTCGTGATCAGCCGCGCCGCCATGCTCTCCAGCGCGGCCCAGGCCCGGATCATGTCGACGATTTCCGCTTTGGTCCGGCGCACTACGATGATGC
>JAFAUV010000102.1 GCA_019243075.1 Bradyrhizobium sp. | reverse complement strand
GACAGCGGAATTCAGCGCGGCGATCGACAGGATGCGCCAGCGGATCGGCACCGCGCGGAGGAGGCCGACGATGCGTACCCGCGCGCGGGCAGCGAGGCTCGGCATCCGTTCTGTCGCGTCGCTGGTGCGAGGTGGCAAGATGATTCACTCCGCCTTGCCAATGCGCTCGATCAACTCGGCGGACGCGTCATCGCCCCTGGCCCGGTCGCCAAGCCGCTGGCGCGAGTGGAAGACGCCGATCTCGTGCCGGACGCGCGAGCGCTTCTCGATCGGATCGCCCCTGTAGCGTTGCGGCCGGACCGTCGGACCATCCTCGTTTTGGGTATCGGCCGGGCGAAGGTCGCGCGCGAAAGCACCCGTTGTGGCGGCCACGAAGGGCAGCGCGACAACGAGCGTCAAGGTCCGCGGAAGGTCGGCGCGGTACACAGGCAACTTCTTCCCCTTAGTGATGGAGTCTTGGGCCGACGAAAAAGGTTCAATGTTTTTTGCGAGAGGCGCGGGAGGTCGCTATTGTGCCGACGCCGGGATGATCGTCAACGGCACGCGGGAGCGGTGTTTCCGACTTGAGCGTTCCGCGACCCGCGCAAGGGCCGAATATTCAACGGGCCAGTTCGCCCGCAATTTGAGAGTGGTTCTGTGGTGAAGGGTCTACGTATAGTCTTGCAACTTACAGCTGCGCTGGTCGCGGCAGGCTTTTCTGCCCAGGCGTTTGCCGTCACCGAGATCATGTGGTGGCACGCGATGTCGGGCGAGCTTGGCCGTCAGGTGGAGAAGCTCGCTGCCGATTTCAACGCCTCGCAGTCCGAATATCGGGTCGTGCCGAGCTACAAGGGCAATTACACCGAGACGGTCACGGCGGCGATCTTCGCGTTTCGTTCGCGCAACCAGCCCGCCATCGTACAGGTCAACGAGATCGCGACCGCGACCATGATGGCGGCCAAGGGCGCCATCTATCCGGTGTTCGAGCTGATGCGCGACGAGCAGGAGCCGTTCACGCCGGGCGCCTATCTGCCGGCGGTGACCGGCTATTATGCCGACATCAGCGGCAACCTGCTGTCGTTTCCGTTCAATGCCTCGACGCCGATCCTCTACTACAACAAGGACCTGTTCCGCGACGCCGGCCTCGACCCGGCGGCACCGCCGAAGACCTGGCCGGAATTGGGCAATGCGGCAAAGAAATTGCGTGACCGCGGCGCGGCCTGCGGTTTCACCACGTCCTGGCCATCCTGGATCAATATCGAGAATTTCTCCGCATTTCACAACCTCCCGCTGGCGACCAGGGCCAACGGCTTTGGCGGGCTCGATGCGATGCTGGTCTTCAACAATCCGATCGTCGTGCGCCATGTCGCGCAGCTTGCGGAATGGCAAACCGCGAAGATTTTCGATTATAGCGGCCGGGCACAAAGCGCCGAGCCCCGGTTTCAGAAGGGCGAATGCGGCATCTTCATCGGCTCGTCGGCAACGCGCGCCGACATCAAGGCCAATTCGAAGTTCGATGTCGGCTACGGCATGATGCCGTATTGGCCCGACGTCGCCGGCGCGCCGCAAAACACCATCATCGGCGGCGCGACGCTGTGGGTGCTGCGCGAGCGTCCGACGGTCGAATACAAGGGCGTGGCGAAATTCTTCTCCTTCCTTTCGAAGCCGGAGGTGCAGGCCGCCTGGCACCAGAACACGGGCTACCTGCCGATCACCCGCGCCGCGTTCGACCTGACGCGCGCGCAGGGCTTTTACGATCGCAATCCCGGCAGCTCGATCTCGATCGGGCAGATCACGCTGAAGCCGCCCACGGAGAATTCGCGGGGCTTGCGGCTCGGCTCCTTCGTGCTGATCCGCGACGCGATCGACGACGAGCTGGAGCAGGCATTTTCCGGCAAGAAGAGCGCGCAGGCGGCGATGGATTCCGCCGTCGAGCGCGGCAACAAGATGCTGCGCCAGTTCGAGCGCGCGAGCCCGGATCGGTAGCGATGCAACGCCCGTTCGCCCGTCATTGCCAGCGAAGCGAAGCAATCCGGCGCCCCGGAGTGCCATGGATAGTTTCGTCGATTCGCTCCGCGCCATGGCGGTGAACGTGCTGACCTCGCTTCCGGCCCTCGCCGACTACCAAGCATTTCGAGCCTGGCGCGCCGACACTTCGCTGTGGTTGCCGGTGGCGCTCGACATCGCGCGCAGCCATGGTCTTGCAAGCGAAGCGCCGCACATTTTCGCGACGGGTACCAATCTCGTGATCGCGCTCGACCCGCAGCTGATCCTGAAGATATTTCCGCCGATGCTGCGCAGCCAGTTCGTCTCTGAGCGCTGCGCGCTGAGCGAGCTTCGCGGCCGGCTCAGCCTGCCGACCCCGGAAATCATCGTCGAAGGCGCGCGCGACGGCTGGTCCTATCTCGTCATCACCCGGCTTGACGGCGTGCTGGGTTCGGAGATCTGGCCCTCCTTGCCCGAAGCGCAGAAGGAGCGCGTGCTGGGAGAGATCGGCGCGGCCATCGCCGGGGTCCAGCGCGTGCCGCCCGGCGCGATGCTGGAGATCGAGCCGCGCTGGGATGTGTTCATGCGTCGGCAGATGGCGGCATGCCGTGTACGGCACGAGCGGCTCGGCTTGAAACCGAAATTCCTGGAGGGTTTGGACGATCTGCTGCGCGATGCGGCCGAGCTGATCCCGCTTGATCCACCGCCGGTGATCCTGACCGGCGAATATATTCCGGAAAATTTCCTGTTGGCCGAACAAGGTGGCAATTGGCGTCTCGCCGGCCTGATCGATTTTGGCGACGTGAAGACCGGTTTTGGCGAATATGATCTGCTTGGCCCCAGCGCCTTCATGGCGGCCGGCCGGCCACGCCGGGTGCGCAGCCTGTTCGAAGGCTTCGGCTATTCACGCGGCGAGGTGAATTTTGCGGCCAAGCGCCGGCTGATGGCCTTGATGCTGCTGCATCACGCAAGCGATCCAGTGAGGCACATCTGCATCGAAGGCTGGCAGGACCGGGCCGATGATTTGCTTCAGCTTCAGGAATTGGTCTGGCCCGACTGACGCGCATCTGCCTTCATAATGGGCAGTGCTGTTGCTTTGTATGCAATGCTTTTAGCCCCTCGCAGCCGCCGGGCGGCGTGAATTCCAGAAGCCTAATCATCAGGTTACTCCAGCGGTAGGGTCGGACCAGGCGGTGGCACGAACCTTGCGAACATGGTTCCGGCAGCCCGTTTACACGTTGCGTTGGAGCCCTCGATGAAGCGCCGCGACTTTCTGAAATCCGCCTCGGGGTTGGCGGCAGGCGCCCTCGCGTCCGCGGCGCCCGCGATCTGGTCTCCGGCGAAGGCCGATGCGCGGTCCGAGACCCTTCTCATCGTGTCCGAAGGCGGCCCGAACAATCTCGACATCCATGGCGTCGGCACCAACGTGCCCGGCTATGAAGTGTGCTGGAATTGCTATGACCGGCTGATCAGCCACGAGATGAAGGCCGGCCCCGGCGGCGTGCCCTATTACGACCGCGACAAGTTCAAAGGCGAACTCGCCGAGGACATGAACATCGGCGACATGTCGGTGACTTTCAAGCTGAAGAAGAATGCGAAATTCCACGACGGCGCGCCGGTGACGGCAAAAGACGTGAAATGGTCGCTCGACCGCGCGGTGTCCGTCGGCGGCTTCCCGACCTTCCAGATGGCCGCGGGATCGCTCACCAAGACGGAGCAGTTCGTCATTGTCGACGACAGCACCGTGCGCATCGACTTCCTGAAAAAGGACAGGCTCACCGTCCCGGACCTCGCGGTCATCGTGCCCAGCGTGTTCAACTCCGAACTGTTGAAGAAGAACGCCAGCGAGAAGGATCCCTGGGGTCTCGAATACGCCAAGCAGCAGACCGCTGGCTCCGGCGCCTACAAGGTGACGAAGTGGACCGCGGGCACCGAAGTGGTCATGGAGCGTAACGACGCTTGGGTCGGCGGTCCGGTGCCGAAAGTACGGCGCGTCATCTGGCGCATGGTGCCGCAGGCCGGCAACCGCCGTGCGCTGCTGGAGCGCGGCGATGCCGACATCTCCTATGAGCTGCCGAACAAGGATTTTCAGGAGATGAAGGCGGAGAGCAAGCTCAACGTCGTCTCGATCCCGTACTCCAACGGCATGCAATATATCGGGATGAACGTTACCAAGCCGCCGTTCGATAATCTCAAGGTGCGCCAGGCAGTCGCCTATGCGCTGCCCTACCAGAAGATCATGGACGCGGTGATGTTCTCCCTCGCCAACCCCTTGTTCGGCGCGCCCGCCGACAAGCCGACCGATGTGGTCTGGCCGCAGCCGCACAAATACAACACCGACATGGACAAGGCCAAGGCGTTGATGGCGCAAGCGGCGCCGGGCGGCATCGAAACCACGCTGTCATTCGACCTGAATTTCGCCCAGGTCAACGAGCCGCTCTGCGTGCTGGTGCAGGAAAGCCTCGCCCAGATCGGCATCAAGGCCACCATCAACAAGGTGCCCGGCGCCAACTGGCGCACGGAATTCACCAAGAAAGAGATGCCGCTCTTCACCAACGTGTTTTCGGGCTGGCTCGACTACCCCGAATACTTCTTCTTCTGGGCCTATCACGGCCAGAACTCGATCTTCAACACCATGAGCTACAAGTCGCCGGAGATGGACAGGTTCATCGACGGCGCGCGCGTTGCCGCGGCAAGCGGCGACCAGGCAGCCTACGACACCGACGTGAAAGGCTTTATCGATCTCGCCTTTGCGGACATCCCGCGTATTCCGCTGTACCAGCCCTTCGTCAACGTCGCGATGCAAAAGAACGTCTCCGGCTACCAATACTGGTTCCACCGCCGGCTCGACTATCGCTCGCTGGTGAAGGGGTGAGCAGGCAAATGGCAAATAGGGAGTGGCGAATGGAGAAAGGTTTCGGCGGGCTTCCATTCGCTATTCGTTATTGGTCATTCGCGCGCGAGGAACGAATGCCATGCTGACCATGATCGGCAAGCGGCTGATGTTTGCGATCCCGAGCCTGATCGGGGTGGTCGTCGTCACGTTCCTGCTGACCCGCGCGCTGCCCGGCGATCCAGCGGCTTACTTCGCCGGCCCCGCCGCGACAAAGGAAGCGGTCGAACAGATCAGGAAGAAGCTCGGCTTCGACAAGCCGCTGATCGAGCAGTTTTTCCGCTACACGTCCGATCTCGCTCGTGGCGATCTCGGCACCTCGCTTACGACCGGCCAGCCGGTCGCGGCCGAAATCCGCAACCGCCTGCCGGCCTCCGCCGAGCTGACGCTGCTCGGGCTCTTCATCTCGATTGCTATCGCTTTGCCGCTCGGCGTACTTGCCGCGACCCGGCCCGGCTCCTGGATCGACCATCTCTGCCGCATCACGACCACGGCCGGCGTCTCGCTGCCGGTCTTCTTCACCGGCCTCGTGCTGGTCTATGTCTTCTATTTCCTGCTCGGATGGTCCCCGGCACCGCTCGGTCGGCTCGACGTATTCTATAGCGCGCCGCCGACCGTGACCGGATTCTATCTGGTCGACACCCTGATGGCGCGCGACTTCGAGGCATTCCGTTCGGCGCTGAGCCAGCTCATTCTTCCCGCAGCGACGCTCGCGATCTTCTCGCTGGCGCCGATCGCGCGCATGACGCGCGCCTCGATGCTGTCGGTGCTGGCCTCCGATTTCGTTCGCACCGCGCGCGCCAGCGGGTTGAAGCCCTCGACCGTGATCGTCACCTATGCCTTCCGCAACGCCATGCTGCCGGTCATAACCACGCTCTCGATGGTGTTCTCGTTCCTGCTCGGGGCCAACGTGCTGGTGGAAAAGGTCTTCGCCTGGCCCGGCATCGGCTCCTATGCCGTCGAAGCGCTGATCTCGTCAGACTTCGCGCCGGTGCAGGGCTTCGTGCTGACCATGGCGGTCATGTATGTGCTGCTCAATCTCGCCATCGACATTCTCTATGGCGTCATCGATCCAAGGGTGAGGTTGGAAGGATAGCGAGGCTGGACGCATGAGTACCGTCGCCCCCACGGCCGAACCGGTCGCGCCTGCGCGCCCGAGCACGGGCCTTGCCGCCATGTTCGAGCACACCCGCTACGTGCTGGGCGAAAACCGCGTCACCGCCTTTGCCTTCGCGCTGCTGATCGTCATTCTCTCGGCCGCCCTGGTCGGGCCCTATGTGGTGCCGTACGACCCGCTCGCCTCCGACACCGCGATGGCCCTGAAGCCGCCGTCGGCGGTGCACTGGTTCGGCACCGATCAACTGGGCCGGGACATTTTCAGCCGCGTCATCGTGGCAACGCGGCTCGACAGCTTCATCGCTGTCGCCTCCGTCGTGCTGGTATTCCTGATGGGCGGGCTTGCCGGCATCGCCGCCGGCTATTTCGGCGGCTGGACCGACCGCATCGTCGGCCGCATCGCCGACACCATCATGGCGTTTCCGCTGTTCGTGCTGGCGATGGGCATCGTCGCCGCCCTCGGCAACACCGTGCAGAACATCATCATCGCCACCGCAATCGTGAATTTCCCGCTTTATGCGCGGGTCGCGCGGGCCGAGGCCAATGTCCGGCGCGATGCCGGCTTCGTGCAGGCGGCGCGGCTGTCGGGCAATGCCGAATTCCGCATCCTCCTCGTCCATATTCTTCCGAACATCATGCCGATCATGATCGTGCAGATGTCGCTGACAATGGGCTACGCCATCCTCAATGCCGCCGGGCTCTCGTTCATCGGGCTCGGCGTGCGGCCGCCGACCGCCGAGTGGGGCATCATGGTCGCGGAGGGCGCCTCCTTCATGGTCTCGGGCGAATGGTGGATCGCACTGTTCCCGGGCCTCGCGCTGATGGTCGCGGTGTTCTGCTTCAACCTGCTCGGCGATGGCCTGCGCGATATCGTCGATCCGCAAAGGCGAACCTGATCATGACTGCGCAGCCGCTGCTCGACGTCCACTGTTAGATTG
>JAFAUV010000088.1 GCA_019243075.1 Bradyrhizobium sp. | reverse complement strand
CGGCGGATATCGGGTGTTCCGGAGCGCAGCGACAAGGGCGGCATTCGCCGAATTCGTGCCGGCGCTGATCGACGGGCTGGCGCACGCCGAGCAGCCGGACGGCGCGGTGGTCTGCTTCGACCGCTTTCTGCAGGCGCTGCAGCGGGGCGGCCGGCTGATCACGCTGCTAGGGCAGAACCGCGACCTGGTCGCGCTGGTGGCGCTGGTGCTGGGCGCAGCCCCGCGGCTCGGCGACATGCTGGCGAGGCAGCCGCAGCTCATGGACGGCTTGATCGACCCCCGTTTCTTCGGCGCGATGCCCGACCAGGGCGAGCTTTCGGCGCGGCTTGCGGCCACGCTGCAGGACGCCGGCTCTTACGAAGAGTTTCTCGATCGCCTCCGCCTGTTCGGCCAGGAGAGCCTGTTCCTGATCGGCACACGCATTCTTTCGGGCACGGTATCGGCGCAGCAGGCCGGCACCGCGTTTGCGGATGTCGCGGAAGGTATCGTCGACACCGTGCACGGCCTCGTCACCGAGCGCTTTGCCGCCCAGCATGGCCGCATCAGCGGGCAGCAGACCGCGATTGTCGCGATGGGCCGGCTTGGCAGCCGCGAGATGACGGCGACCTCCGACCTCGACCTGATCCTGCTCTACGACTTCGATCCGGCAGCACCGGATTCCGACGGCGAGCGGTCGCTGCAGGGCGCGCATTATTTCGCGCGCTTCACCCAGCGCCTGATCTCTGCCTTCACGACGCGCACCAACTACGGCGTGCTCTATGCGATCGACATGCGGCTGCGGCCCTCGGGCCGCGCCGGCCCGCTCGCCTCGCATATCGACTCCTTTGCCGAATATCAGGAACGGGAGGCCTGGACCTGGGAGCACATGGCGCTGACCCGTGCGCGCGTGATCTCGGCCGCCCCTGAGTTCCGGGCCAGAATCGAAAAGGTCATTCGCGATTCCTTGACGCGGCCGCGCGAGCCGCTCGGAATCGCCGCCGATGTCGCCGAGATGCGCCGCGCCATCGCGCAGGAGAAGGGCGAGAACGATCCCTGGGAATTGAAATACGCCGCCGGCGGCATGGTCGATATCGACTTCGTCGCGCAATATCTCCAGCTCATTCACGCGGCCGAGAAGCCGGATATTCTCGACGTCAACACGCTGGAGGTGATCGACAATGCGGCCAGGCTCGGCGTGCTGCCGCAGGCCTCGGCCGAAATCCTGCGCGCGGCCGCACGGCTCTATCATGATCTGACGCAAGTGCTGCGCCTTTGCGTCAGCGACAAGTTCGATCCGAAGACGGCCGGCGAGGATCTCCAGCGCGTGCTGGCGCGCGCCGGCGACGCCCCGGATTTCTCCTCGCTGCAAGCCCGCATCAAGGAGACGCAGGCCGAGGTGCGGCGCGTGTTCCAGGCGGTGGTGGAGGGGAAGTAAAGGGAGAGGCTGCTTATGTCACGTGCTAAGTGCGCCATCAAAATTGTGCCAAGGCAGCGCCAATTCATACGCTCTCTGAGTCAGGACGCCCTTGAGCCAGGATAACTTTAATGCCGTTTTTGCCATACCCTCGTCGCCTCAGCGGCAACAATCGGCGAGTCAGGCCGAAAAAGGAGCCATTGGGAAATTTGGCCGCGCTCGGACAGGAAACCTACTGGTCTAAGATGCAAATTTTCTTCGTTGGTGGCCTGCCTTGTACAGACTCGGATATTGCGTGCCTATATAACCGTTAAGGAATCGTAAGGTACCGTGCGAGGTACCATTCGGCAGGAGGTATATCATGGCTGAGCGAAAGCCCGTTTTGGGACCAGCGCCCGTGCATCCGGAGCTCGACCAGTTGCTAGAGCAGACGAGGACCATTGCTGTTAGCGAGGCGGACTTGCAGGAGCAACGTATCAGCTTTGCATACGGTAACGCGCCGCAGGCCTCGAAGATAACCAAGGAATCCATTCGAGATGCTTCGAAGAGCATCCTGATGACACGCTAAACGGGGAGCCCGGCAGCGCCGGGCTTTTTCTTATGTTGGTGCTCGAAAAAGATGATCCCGGACTCTACACAAAAATCCAAGAAAAGAATCTCATTCGCCAATATGATCTTCTGACCAACGATATTGAGATAGGCCTAAAGCAAGGGCCGACTTCCTTCGACAAATACATGCTCTGGGCGCTCAACCACGTTGCCGTGGCGAATATCTCGCAATTCGGCGGCCGCTTCCGGAGCGAGCCAATTTATGTTGGAGACCATGTACCTCCACATTTCAGGGATGTACCTGAGCTGATGGACCGGTTTATCTCTTTCGTACACGAGAATTGGTACGTACTCACGCCGACGCAACTTGCGGCCTACGCGCTGTGGCGCATGCTTTGGATTCACCCTTTCATCGAGGGAAATGGACGGACGGCGCGAGCAATCTGCTACTATCTTCTATGCGTGAGGATTGGACGTCTGCTGCCTGGAAAAATCATTATTCCAGAGCGGATTCGAGACAACCGAGCTCCGTATTATGCTGCTCTGCGTAAGGCTGATGAGGCGTGGGAAGGCGGGAACTATGATATCAATGATTTGGCGATTTACCTTGCTGGATTGTTAGAAGCGCAACTTCGCGATGCTGCGCTCGGCAACTGAGCTTGCGGTGTCGGCGTCCGTAAGGACCGCGCATGTTTTGCATACGAGTGCAGGCCGAATTGGTTTCCTGGGCGTCTGACGGCCATCGCCGATGAACAAGTGGTCTCGGGCTGCGAGCCTATTGCCCTTTGAGAGAGGCAATAGCCTCGCGGACATCGGGGTCGAGGCCCGCGCCGCCGGCGTCGAGATGCGCGTCAATCTGCTTGCGCATTCTCGGGTCCCAGAATTTCCGGATGTGGTCGGCGACGCCGGGCACGGCCCTGTCGTGGCCCTGGCTCCGGAAGAACTTGCCGATCTGGTTGGCCATGTAGACCAAACGGTCAGGCGACGACGACATTGGCGGCCTCTGTGGCTGGCGCATCCGCGGCGATCCGCTCGGGATGCGTGAAGATTTCAAACCCGTCGCTGCGGGCGATCGCCGCAAGCGTGATGCCGGCGGCTTCGGCCGTGCGCAACGCCAGCGCCGTTGGCGCGGAAACCGCTGATATCAGCGGCGCGCCGATCGCGGCCGCCTTCTGCACCATCTCGACCGAGACGCGGCTCGTCAGCACGACCATGCCCTCGCTGGCCTCGACCTTGTCCTGGGCCAGCGCTCCGGCGAGCTTGTCGAGCGCATTGTGCCGCCCGACATCCTCGCGGAGCGCAACGATGCCGCGGCAGGGGCTCCAGAACGCCGCGGCATGAACGGCGCGGGTCGTGTGATTGATCTTCTGCAGCGGCGCGATGGCAGCCATCGCCGCCATGATCTCGCGCGGCGAGAACGAGCGGCCTTGCGCCACGATCGCCGCCGGGCGCACCGCTTCGGCAATCGACTCGATGCCGCAAATGCCGCAGCCGGTGGGGCCGGCGATATGCCGCCGCCGCTCGCGGAGCAGCGCGGCCTTGTCGGGCGAGAGCCACATGCGCAGCTCGATGCCGTCGTCGAGTTCGACGACGTCGAGCGACTCGATGTCGGCGGGCGATCGCACGATGCCTTCGTTGAGGCTGAAACCAACCGCGAAATCGCGCAGATCCCGCGGCGTGCCCATCATCACGGCGTAGGTGCCGCCATTATAGGTCAGCCCCAGCGCCGTCTCTTCGGGGACGATCCGGGTGCCCTCGGCGAGACGACCGTCGCGCCAGGCGTACCGTTTGGCGGGGTGGACGGGACGGCGCATCGGGCTATTCCGCTGCTTCGGCCGGCGCAATGCGGCGCGAGTGCCGCGCCTGCGCGTCATAGGCCTTCTGCCAATCGGACGGGCCGTTCGACGGCGCGACCTGCACCGCCGTGACCTTGTATTCCGGACAGTTGGTCGCCCAATCGGAGAAATCCGTGGTGATGACGTTGGCCTGCGTGTCCGGGTGATGAAACGTGGTATAGACCACGCCGGGCGCAACGCGATCGGTGATCAGCGCGCGCAAGGTGGTCTCGCCGGCGCGGCTCGCGAGTCGCACCCAGTCGCCATCGCGCACGCCGCGCTGCTCGGCATCATGCGGATGGATTTCGAGCCGGTCCTCGTCATGCCAGACCACGTTCTCGGTGCGGCGCGTCTGCGCACCGACATTGTACTGGCTGAGAATGCGCCCGGTGGTGAGAAGCAGCGGGAAGCGCGGGCCGGTGCGCTCGTCGGTCGGGATATATTCGGTGACGACGAACTTGCCCTTGCCGCGGACGAAGCCGCCGATATGCATCACCGGCGTGCCCTCGGGCGCCTTCTCGTTGCAGGGCCACTGCACCGAACCCAGCTCGTCGAGCTTGGCATAGGAGACGCCGGCAAAGGTCGGCGTCAGCGCCGCGATCTCGTCCATGATCTCGGAGGGGTGGTTGTACTTCATCTCGAAGCCCATCGCCTTGGCCAGCAGGATGGTGACTTCCCAATCGGCATAGCCGTTGCGCGGTGTCATCACCTTGCGCACGCGCTGGATGCGCCGCTCGGCATTGGTGAAGGTGCCGTCCTTCTCCAGGAAGGTCGAGCCGGGCAGGAAGACATGCGCATAGTTAGCGGTCTCGTTCAGGAAGAGATCGTGAACGATGACGCATTCCATCGCCGACAGCGCTGCCACCACATGGGAGGTGTTGGGATCGGACTGCAGGATGTCCTCTCCCTGCACATAGAGGCCCTTGAACGTGCCTTCGATGGCGGAGTCGAACATGTTGGGAATGCGCAAGCCCGGCTCGTTGTTGAGCTTGACGTTCCACGCCGCCTCGAACTGCTCGCGCACGGCGTCGATTGCGATATGCCGATAGCCCGGCAGCTCGTGCGGGAACGAGCCCATGTCGCAGGAGCCCTGCACGTTGTTCTGGCCGCGCAGCGGGTTCACGCCGACGCCGGGTCGTCCGATATTGCCGGTCGCCATCGCGAGATTGGCGATCGCAATCACGGTAGTGGAACCCTGGCTGTGCTCGGTGACGCCAAGGCCGTAATAGATCGCGGCATTGCGGCCGGCCGCATAGAGCCGCGCCGCTTCGCGCAGGGTTTTCGGATCGACGCCGGTCATGATCGCGGTCGCTTCCGGGCTGTTCTTCGCCAAGGAGACGAAGGTGGCCCAGTCCTCGAACTCGCTCCAGTCGCAGCGCTCGCGCACGAAGGTTTCGTCGACGAGCCCCTCGGTGACGATGACATGCGCCAGCGCCGTCAGCACCGCGACGTTGGTGCCGGGCAGCAGCGGCAGATGCAGCGCCTTGAGATGCGGCGATTCCACCATCTCGGTGCGGCGAGGATCGATCACGATCAGCCTGGTGCCCTGGCGCAGCACCTTCTTCAGGCGAGAGGCGAACACCGGATGGGCGGAGGCCGGGTTGGCCCCGATGATCATGGCGACGTCGCAATGCTCGACCGAATCGAAGTCCTGGGTTCCGGCCGAAGTGCCGAACGTCTGCGACAAGCCATAGCCGGTCGGCGAATGGCAGACGCGGGCGCAAGTGTCGACATTGTTGTTGCCGAAACCGGCGCGGATCAGCTTCTGCACCAGATAGGTTTCCTCGTTGGTGCAGCGGGACGAGGTGATGCCGCCGACGGCGTCGCGGCCGTATTTCTGCTGGATGCCGGCGAACTTCGCCGCGGCGAATTTGAAGGCTTCGTCCCAGGAAACCTCGCGCCAGGAATCCTCGATCCGCTCTCGGATCATCGGCCGGAGGATGCGCTCTTTATGCGTCGTGTAGCCCCAGGCAAAGCGGCCCTTGACGCAGGAATGGCCGCGATTGGCCTTGCCGTCCTTGTAAGGGACCATGCGCACGACCTCTTGCCCGCGCATCTCCGCCTTGAAGGCGCAGCCGACGCCGCAATAGGCGCAGGTGGTGACGACCGAATGCTCGGGCTGGCCGATTTCGATCACGGATTTTTCGGTGAGAGTAGCGGTCGGGCAGGCCTGCACGCAGGCGCCGCAGGAGACGCATTCGGAGCCGAGAAAACTCTCGCCCATGCCAGGCGAGACGCGGCTGTCAAAGCCCCGCCC
The DNA here is from genome assembly GCA_019243075.1 of Bradyrhizobium sp. GTDB lineage: Bacteria > Pseudomonadota > Alphaproteobacteria > Rhizobiales > Xanthobacteraceae > Bradyrhizobium. The sequence goes on along the minus strand of JAFAUV010000088.1, from coordinate 5,035 downwards.
GGAAATGGTCAGCGCAAAGGTGCCTTGCACCTCCTCGCAGGCGCGGACGCAGCGCGAGCAGACGATGCACTTGGAGGGATCGTAGGTGAAATAGGGATTGGATTCGTCCTTCGGCATCCAGGCGGCGTTGACCTCATTGCCGCTCTTGGCGAAAACGTGGTTCTCGCCCTGATCGCCATAGCGCACGTCGCGCAGGCCGACCGCGCCGGCCATGTCCTGCAGCTCGCAATCGCCATTGGCGGCGCAAGTGAGGCAGTCCAGCGGATGGTCGGAGATATAGAGCTCCATCACCCCCTTGCGCAGCCTCTTTAGCCGTTCGCTCTGGGTGTGGACCACCAGTCCGTTCATCACGGGCGTGGTGCAGGAGGCCGGCGTGCCGGCGCGACCCTCGATCTCGACCAGGCACAGCCGGCAGGAGCCGAAGGCATCGACCATGTCGGTCGCGCAAAGTTTCGGAATTTGCGTGCCTGCTTGCATCGCCGCGCGCATGATGGAAGTGCCCTCGGGCACGGTGACGCTGTTGCCGTCGATGGTGAGCGTCACCATGGTCTCCGACTTGGAGCGCGGCGTGCCGAAGTCGATTTCTTGGATCAGCGACATGGCAAGATTCCTTTATTCCGCTGCCTCTAGGCGCGTCGGCGCCGGGCCGAAGTCTTCCCGAAAATTTTTCAGCGCGCTCATGACGGGGTAGGGCGTGAAGCCGCCGAGGGCACAGAGCGAGCCGAATTTCATGGTGTTGCAGAGGTCCTCGACCACGGCGAGATTTTCTGCGACGCGTTCGCCGGCCCGGATCTTGTCGATGGTTTCGGCGCCCCGGGTCGAACCGATCCGGCAGGGCGTGCACTTGCCGCAGGATTCGACCGCGCAGAATTCAAAGGCGAAACGCGCCTGCTTCGCCATATCGACCGTGTCATCGAACACGACGATGCCACCATGGCCGATCAGGCCGTCGCGTGCCGCGAAGGCCTCGTAATCGAAGCGGGTATCGAACAGGGCGCGCGGGAAATACGCGCCGAGCGGGCCGCCGACCTGCACCGCGCGCACCGGGCGGCCGGTAAACGTGCCGCCGCCGATGTCGTCGACGAGTTCGCCCAGCGTGAGGCCGAATGCCGTCTCGAACAGGCCGCCATATCTGATGTTGCCGGCGAGCTGGATCGGCATGGTGCCGCGCGAGCGTCCCATGCCGAAATCGGCATAGGCTTTGGCACCGTTGTCGAGAATGAAGGGGATCGCCGCGAACGACAGCACGTTGTTGATGACGGTCGGCTTGCCGAACAGGCCTTTATGCGCAGGGAGCGGCGGCTTGGCACGAACCAGGCCGCGCCTGCCTTCCAGGCTTTCGAGCAGCGAAGTCTCTTCGCCACAGACATAGGCGCCGGCGCCGACGCGCAGCTCCAGGTCGAACGAATGCGCGGACCCTGCGATACGCAATCCGAGCAGGCCGGCGCTCCTGGCAGCCTGGATCGCCGCGTTGATCGCGACGACCGCGTGCGGATATTCCGAGCGGACGTAGATGTAGCCCTTGCTGGCGCCCACGGCGATGCCGGCGATGGTCATGCCCTCGATCACCACGAAGGGATCGCCTTCCAGGATCATGCGGTCGGCGAAAGTGCCGCTGTCGCCTTCATCGGCATTGCAGACGATGAACTTGCGATCGGCGCTGGCGTCCGCCACCGTCTTCCACTTGATGCCGGTTGGGAAACCCGCGCCGCCACGGCCGCGCAGGCCGGAGGCGACGACTTCGGCGATAATCTCGGCCGAGCTCAACGACAGCGCACGCCCCAGCCCCTTGTAGCCCCCATGGGCGCAATAGTCCTCGACCGAGCGCGGATCGACGATACCGCAGCGCGCGAAGGTGAGGCGGCTCTGCCGCTTCAGCCAAGGCATTTCGTCGGCAAGACCGAGCCGTAACGGATGGGGGCCATTGCTGGCCATCGCTTCGAACAAAGAGGGCACGTCCGGCGGGGCCACCGGGCCGTAGGCCACGCGGCCTTTCACGGTTGCGACTTCAACCATCGGCTCCAGCCAGCAGAGCCCGCGCGATCCGTTGCGGATGATCTGGATCGGCAGGCCGCGCCGTTGCGCCGCCTGCTCGAGCGCGGCAACGACTTCGTCGGCGCCGACGGCGATCGCGGCGGCATCGCCGGGAATGAAAATCCGCATTTTCATCGCTGCGCCTCCGCCACCAGCGCGTCGAGGCGCTGTTCGTCGAGGCGTCCGACCAGGCGTCCGTCCAGCATCGCAGACGGCGCGGTGGCGCAGAGCCCGAGACAATAGATCGGCTCGAAGGTCACGCGTTCATCCGCCGTCGTGTTGCCGATCGCAATCCCGAGCTTCCGTTCGGCGCGCGCGGCCAGCGCATCTCCACCCGCGGCCTGACAGGCTTCCGCGCGGCACAGCTTCAGCACATGCCGGCCCGCCGGCTTCTTGCGGAAGTCGTGGTAGAAGGTGAAGACGCCATAGACTTCGGCGCGCGACAGGTTGAGCGCTGCGGCGATCATCGGAATAGCCGGCTCCGGCACATGGCCGAACGCCTCCTGCAGCGCATGCAGGATCACCAACGTCGCGCCTTCCTGCAAGCTGTGCTCGGCGATGATCTCCGCACCGCGTTGCTGATCCCAAGATTCGTAATGGGAGCGTTCGTGGGGCGACGTCATTTGCGTTCCCGCTCAGTGGTTTCCTCAAGAAGGATGAAAATGAGGATTGCTTGAAATATCAATAAAGCAGTCCCGTGCGGCGATAGGGAAAGGCGATTAATAGGCCTGTGAAATCGTTTGATTTGAAAATGCAATCGATGTGCTAAAGCGCCCGTGCGAACCGGCTTCCGGTCATGTTTGCGCGACGCCGCTTCGTGTTAAGGATGGTGAATGATCGATAAACTTGAACTTCTGCTTGCACTGGCAAAAGAGCGGCATTTCGGACGGGCCGCGGAGGCCTGCGGTGTGACGCAACCGACCATGTCGACCAGCATCAAGCAGCTCGAGGAGTTCCTCGGCGTCATGCTGGTGCAGCGCGGTTCGCGCTTTCAGGGCTTTACGCCCGAAGGCGAGCGCGCACTCGACTGGGCGCGTCGCATCGTCGGCGACGCCCGCGCGATGCGGCAGGAGATCAACGCGCTCAGGGAAGGGCTCTCCGGCGAGATCGCGATCGCCGCGATCCCGACCGCGCTCGGCATGCTCGCCTCGCTGACGACGCCGTTTCGCGCCCGTCATCCGAACGTGCGCTTTCGCATCATCTCCTCGACCTCGATCACGGCGCTCGCCTTGCTGGAAAATCTCGAGGTCGATGCCGCGCTGAGCTACATCGAGAACGAGCCGATCGGCAGGGTGCGCACGGTGCCGCTCTACAACGAAAGCTATCGGCTGCTGACGTCGCCGGACGGGATGTTTGGCGACCGCGCAGAGGTGACCTGGAAGGAAGTCGGGCAGGTGCCGTTATGCCTTCTAACCCCAGACATGCAGAACCGCCGGATCATCGATCGCGCGCTCAAGTCCGTCGGCGTAGAGCCGACGCCGACGCTGACCTCCAACTCGATCATCGTGCTGTACACCCATGTGAAGACCGGGCGCTGGGCCAGCGTGATGCCGGCAAAGCTCGCGGAGACGCTGGGCTTCTCCGACGCGGTCAGGGCGATCCCGATCGTCGATCCCCCCGTGAGCTACAATGTCGGCCTGCTGATCCCCCAGCGCGAGCCGCTGACGCCGCAGATCGCGGCGCTGGTTCAGGTCGCGCGCGAGGTCGCGCCGACGCTGGAGACGTGAGGTTCGCGTTTTGGAGAAGCCGGGGCTCTCAGCCGCCGGCGAGGCCGGACGCGGTGGAAGCACGGGCAGGGCACAACCACACTGGTTTTCCCGATGTCCCAAGCGTATAGTTTCAGGGGGCACCTGGTGGCGGAGCAACACTTGGCGGCGGAAGAACACGTGGTGGTGGAAGAAAATGTCTGGCTTCTTGCGCGGATTTGGTCTCGCATTGGCATTGACGGCGCTTGGTCCGGGCTCGCAGGCGGCCTACGCCCAGGCTGCTCCTTTGGGCTATTGGACGCCAGGTTGGCCGATGGGATTCGGCGCCGGTCAGGTGGCAGAAACCTACGGCAACTTTCCGGGTTTTGACGGCCGCGACGACGGCAACTTCCACTACGACTTCGCGAACGGCTTTGTTGTCAACAGCGGGAGCAGCCCGGCTTTTGGCCTGAGCGGCATCGGCCAGGGTGGCGCGTTCGGCAATTTCTCCACCCAGAGCGTGCAGTTTGGTTACAATTTCCAGAACTCGCCGCTCAGGGTGTTCGGCGGTTTCGACACGCTGAAATACGATACCGGCTTCGGCTCCGGCAGCCCGTTCGCCGCCTTCGATGCCAATTCCGCGACGACGGCCGGCTTTGGCGGCTATGCCGGCGTCGAGTTCAAGCCGACCTCGAATGTCAGCCTGTCGCTTGGGGTCGGCTATGCGCAGCAGAACGGCGACATCAATTCGCTGGTGCAGCCCGGCGCGTCTCCGTTCGCGCCGCGCCGTTAGCGCGCAGGACGGACGGGGGACGGCGCTCAGTAGCCGAGCGCCAGTCCGGTGCCGCCGCGCGGATCGTTCGCGCCGTAGTACCGGTTTCGACCGATCGCCTTGCCGCCGAGACTCGGCGCGCCGACAATGATCGCGGCGACGTGGTTGGCGGGCTCCGTGTTTTCGAACCGATGGCCCATTCCCTCCAGCAATCGGCGCGTGTCGGGCGAAAGCGCGTAGGGCTCGGTCTTTGTCACATCCGGCTGCCATTGATTGTGGATCCGAGGGGCATCGACGGCTTCCTGGACGTCCATCCGGTAGTCGACGACGTTCAGGATGGTCTGCAACACCGTCGTGATGATGCGCGCTCCGCCCGGCGTGCCGAGAATGAGGACGGGCTTGCCGTCCCTGGTAATGATGGTCGGGGTCATCGAACTCAGCGGCGTCTTGCCCGGCGCAATGGCATTCGCATCGCCGCGGGTGACGCCGTTGGCATTGGACAGGCGCGGGTTTGGCGTGAAATCGTCCATTTCGTCGTTCATCA
>JAFAUV010000400.1 GCA_019243075.1 Bradyrhizobium sp. | reverse complement strand
GCAAGATCGACGATCTCACGGTGGAATTGACCACCTCCGAGCCCGACAGTTTCCTGCCGATCAATCTTACCAACCTGTACATGGCGAGCCCCGCCAAATGGCAGAAGCTTTATGATACGGCGAGCGGCACGGACGCCAAAGCCAAGTCGGCCGCCGCCTGGGAGGCCTTTGCGCGCGATGCGTCCGGCACCGGTCCGTGGAAGATGTCGAGCTTCACCCCGCGCGAGCGGCTGGAGCTCGTCAGGAACGAAAACTACTGGGACAAGGCTCGCGTTCCCCATGTCGACAAGATGGTGCTGCTGCCGATGCCGGAAGCGAATGCGCGTACCGCCGCCCTGCTCGCGGGCCAGATCGATTGGGCCGAGGCGCCCGCGCCCGACGCGCTGCCTGAAATCAAGCAGCGCGGCTTTGTGGTGTACTCGAACGAAGAGCCGCATGTCTGGCCCTGGCAGTTCTCGCGCGTCGAGGGGTCGCCCTGGAACGACATCCGCGTGCGCAAGGCCGCCAATCTCTGCGTCGACCGCGACGGGCTGAAGGACGGCCTGCTTGCCGGCCTGATGGTGCCGGCGACCGGCACCTTCGAGCCCGGCCATCCCTGGCGCGGCAACCCGACCTTCCAGATCAAATATGACAAGGCCGCCGCGCAGAAGCTGATGCAGGAGGCGGGCTTCGGCCCGAACAAGCATCTCCCGGTCAAGGTTCAGACCTCGGCATCCGGCTCGGGCCAGATGCTGCCGCTGCCGATGAACGAATATCTGCAGCAGGCGCTCGCCGAATGCTATTTCGACGTGCAGCTCGACGTGATCGAGTGGAACACGCTGTTCACCAACTGGCGGCGCGGCGCCAAGGACCCGTCCGCCAAGGGCGCCAACGCCACCAACGTCACCTATGCGGCGATGGACCCGTACTTCGCGCTGGTGCGCTTCCTGCAGTCGAAGATGGCGCCGCCGGTGTCGAACAATTGGGGCTACATCAACAATCCCAAATTCGACGAGCTGGTGACCAGGGCGCGCACCACCTTCGATGCCGCCGAGCGCGACAAGGTGCTGGCGGAGCTGCATGCGGCCTCCGTCGATGAGGCGACCTTCCTCTATGTCGCCCACGACGTCGCGCCGCGCGCGCTCAGCCCGAAGATCAAAAACTTCGTGCAGCCGAAGAGCTGGTTCGTCGACTTCTCGCCGATCACGATGGTGCCGTGATCGGTCGCTCGTCATGGCCGGGCCTGACCCGGCCATCCATCCTCTTCGGAAAAAAGTTCTTTGGTTGATGGATGCCCGGTCAAGCCCGGGCATGACGAATGACAATATGAAGGCTGACCCGTGCTTCTCTACCTCGCTCGACGCATCGTCTATGTGATCCCGATCGTCATCAGCGTGGCGCTGGTGTGCTTCCTGCTCGTGCATATCACGCCCGGCGACCCGCTGGTCGCGGTGTTGCCGGCGGATGCATCGCAGGAGCTGGCGCAGCAGTTGCGCGCGGCCTATGGCTTCGACCGGCCGCTGCCGGTGCAATTCGGGCTGTGGCTGTGGCGCGCGCTCAATGGCGATCTCGGCCATTCCATTGCGACCGGCCGGCCGGTTCTGACCGAGGTGATCCGCGCCGTCGGCAACACCGTGACGCTGGCGCTGGCGGCGGGTGTGATCGGCTTTACCTTCGGCCTGTTGTTCGGCCTCGTTGCCGGCTATTTCCGCGACAGCTGGGTGGACAGGCTCGCGACCTCCTTTGCCATCGCCGGCGTGTCGGTGCCGCATTACTGGCTCGGCATGGTGCTGGTCATCATCTTCTCGGTGGAGCTGAACTGGCTGCCGGCGGTCGGTGCCGGGCCGAACGGCTCCGGCGCCTGGGGGTGGGATTGGGAGCATGTCCGCTATCTGATCCTGCCAGCGGTCACCACCTCCGTGATCCCGATGGGCATCATCACGCGCACCGTGCGCGCGCTCACCGGCGACATATTGAGCCAGGATTTCGTCGAGGCGCTGCGCGCCAAGGGCCTGCGCGAAACCGACGTGTTTCGGCACGTCGTCAAGAACGCCGCTCCCACCGCGCTCGCGGTGATGGGCCTGCAGCTCGGCTACATGCTCGGCGGATCGATCCTGATCGAGACCGTGTTCTCCTGGCCGGGCTCCGGCTTCCTGCTCAATTCCGCGATCTTCCAGCGTGACCTGCCGCTGCTGCAGGGCACGATCCTGGTGCTGGCGCTGTTTTTCGTGATCCTCAACCTGCTCGTCGATATCGCGCAAGCCGCGATCGACCCGCGCATCAAGCGAGGTTGACGTGAGCGAGCTGCCGCTTCAAGCCAGCTCCCGGGCCATCTCCGATGCCGCGCTGCAGGCTGCCCCCGCCACGAAAGCGCGCGGCTATTGGACCACGGTCGGCCGCCGCCTGTCGCGCGACAAGGTCAGCCTGGCCTGCGCGCTGATCCTGCTCGCGATCCTTGTCTCTGCGCTGATCGCGCCATGGCTCGGGCTTGCCGATCCCTATCAGGGCTCGATGATCCGCCGCCTGCGGCATATCGGCACCCCCGGCTACCTGCTCGGCACCGACGAGCTCGGCCGCGACATGCTGGCGCGGCTGATCTATGGCGGGCGGCTGTCGCTGATGGTCGGCATCTCGCCCGTCATCTTCGCCTTCTGCATCGGCACCTCGCTCGGTCTGGTCGCCGGCTATGTCGGCGGCTGGGTCAATACCGCCATCATGCGCGCGGTGGACGTGTTCTATGCCTTTCCCTCGGTGCTGCTCGCGATCGCTATCTCCGGCGCGCTCGGGGCAGGCATCACCAATTCCATCGTCTCGCTCACCGTCGTATTCGTGCCGCAGATCGTCCGCGTCGCCGAAAGCGTCACCACCGGCATGCGCAGCCGGGACTTTGTCGAGGCTGCGCGCGCGTCGGGCGCGGGTCCCCTCACCATCATGCGCGTGCATATTCTCGGCAACGTGCTCGGTCCGATCTTCGTCTACGCCACCAGCCTGATCTCGGTATCGATGATTCTAGCCGCCGGCCTCTCCTTCCTCGGCCTCGGCACAAAACCACCGGAGCCGGAATGGGGCCTGATGCTCAACACGCTGCGCACCGCGATCTATGTCAACCCGTGGGTCGCCGCGCTGCCCGGCGCGATGATTTTCGCGGTGTCGATCTGTTTCAACCTGCTCAGCGACGGCCTGCGCAGCGCCATGGACATCCGGAACTGATGCGATGAGTGGAATTTCCGACGTCAATAGGCTCGAGCCGGTCGAGGACCGCGGCGGCGCGGCGCAGCCGCTGCTGCAGGTCAACGGCCTGACCAAACATTTCCCGGTTCGCGGCGATCTGTTCGGCGCGCGCAAGACCGTCCGCGCCGTCGATGATGTCTCCTTCGCCGTGCTGAAAGGCGAAACCGTCGGCATCGTCGGCGAGTCCGGCTGCGGCAAATCCACCACCGCGCGGCTCCTGATGCATCTGATGCCGCGTGATGGCGGCGAGATCATCTATGATGGCATGAAGGTCGGCGCGGCGCTGTCGCTGCGCGAGCTGCGCCGCGGCATGCAGATGGTGTTCCAGGACTCCTACGCCTCGCTCAACCCGCGCCTCACCATCGAGGAATCCATCGCCTTCGGACCGAAGGTGCATGGCATGTCGGACAATGGCGCGCGGGCGCTGGCGCGCGAGCTGCTCGGCAAGGTCGGATTGCGGCCGGAAAATTTTGCCAACCGCTATCCGCACGAGATCTCCGGCGGTCAGCGCCAGCGCGTCAACATCGCGCGAGCGCTCGCGCTGTCGCCGCGGCTGGTGATCCTTGACGAGGCGGTCTCGGCGCTCGACAAATCCGTGGAGGCGCAGGTGCTCAACCTGCTTGCCGATCTCAAGCGCGAATTCGGCCTGACCTATCTCTTCATCAGTCACGATCTCGACGTCGTCCGCTATGTCTCGGATCGGGTGCTGGTGATGTATCTTGGCGAAGTCGTCGAGCTCGGCCCAATCGATCAAGTCTGGGACCACCCCGCCCATCCCTACACCCGCGCATTGCTGGCGGCGATGCCGTCCTCCGATCCCGATCGCCGCACCGAGACGCCGCCGATCTCAGGCGATCCGCCCAATCCGATCGATCCGCCCTCGGGCTGCCGGTTTCACACCCGTTGTCCATTCGCCGAGCCGCTCTGCGCAAATGCGACACCAAAACTCAGCGCGATCGATACAATGGGCCACGACGCGGCGTGCTACATGGCCATTCCGGGCTCAGGGCACAGCCGCGCGCCAGGGAACAGAGCATGATCCGAAAAAGCGGAAGCCGGTTTTCCGAAAAGATCATGCTCGATCAAAAGGGAGCCGAGGCGGCATGACCAGGCCAAGTCCAAAGGAAGTGAAGGCGATCGCCGATACCGCGGGCGTGGCCGTCGAGAATGACGTCGCGG
>JAFAUV010000159.1 GCA_019243075.1 Bradyrhizobium sp. | reverse complement strand
TCAGGGTCCTTCCAGCCGGTGAAGAGGTTTTTCAGATTCCAGTCGCTCTGGCCGTGGCGGACGAGCACAAGGAGACGGTCGCTCATTGCTTCAATTCCATTTCACTGATTTCAGATGTCGCTCAGCCCAAGCACGTCAGCCATGGTGTAAAAACCCGGCTTCTTACCATGCGCCCACATCGCCGCCCTCAACGCGCCATGAGCGAACAGGATCCGGTCTTCTGCATGATGCGAGAGAATGATGCGCTCGTGCGGGCCGGCGAAGATCACGCTGTGGTCGCCGGCCGCGGTGCCGCCACGCAGCGACGCAAAGCCGATGTCGCCGGCGCGCCGCGCGCCGGTGACGCCGTCACGGCCACGCGCGGAATGCTCTTCCAGCGCGATTCTGCGTCCCGCCGCGGCGGCCTCGCCCAACATCAGCGCCGTGCCCGAGGGCGCATCGATCTTGGAACGGTGATGCATCTCCAGGATTTCGATATCGAAGTCGTCACCGAGCGACTGCGCCACGCGCCTGACCAAAGCGGCAAGCAGGTTGACGCCGAGGCTCATATTGCCCGATTTCACCACGATCGCCTGCGCGGCGACGCTGCGGATCACCGCATCGTCGGAGGCGGAAAGGCCGGTAGTGCCGATGACGTGGACGAGGCCGCGCTGGGCGGCGATCGCGACATTGGCGATCGTCGCGCCCGGCACGGTGAAGTCGAGGATGCCGTCGGCATCCTTCGACAGCGCCCAGAGATCGGCGGAAAGTTTCACGCCGTTGGCGGGGAGCCCGGCCAGCACGCCGGCATCCTTGCCCAGCAGTTCGGAGCCCGGCGCTTCCAGCGCGCCGGCGAGAACGGCGCCCGCCGTCTCGGAGATCACACGGGTCAGCGCCCGGCCCATGCGGCCGCCCGCACCCGCAACAATCAAACGCATATCGGCCATGGCAATACCTCTCCCCGCCCTATAGCGGGCGCAGCCTGTTCCGGCAACCAGACCGGCCGCTCGCTGCTGCTCGGCAGCCTCGAGCATGGCGAAGCAGAGACCCTGGGTCAGGGCTGCGGGCCGTCGTAGCCTTCGACGATGATGAGGTCGGCGATCGAGTGAGGCTGCCGGCGCTTGATGTTTTCCTGGTATTCCGGCGAGCGATAGCAGGCGAGAGCGGTCTCGTAGTCCGGGAATTCGATGACTACGTTGCGCGACCGGCTCTGGCCTTCCGGGCCTTCGAACCTGCCACCGCGGACCATGAAGCGACCACCGAATTTCTTGAAGATTGCGGGATTGGCCAACGCATAGGCCTTGTAACCTTCTTCATTGTGCACGTCGACGCGCGCAACCCAGTAGCCTTTTGCCATGTTTGCTTTCCTTTACTTCAAGCCGCCAAGGATGGGGTGATCTCCGCGAGGATGGCTTCCGCGACCGCCTTCGGATCGGCAGCTTCCACTACGGGCCGACCGACCACAAGGTAGTCGCTGCCGGCGGCGATCGCACGCGCTGGCGTCGTGATCCGCTTCTGATCGCCGCTTGCGCTGCCGGCCGGGCGAATACCGGGCGTGACAAGATGCATCTGGTGGCCGACAAGCCTGCGCAAAGCGGCGGCCTCTTCCGGCGAGCACACGATGCCATCGATCCCGAGCCCCTGCGCCTGCCGGCCACGCGCCTCCACCGTGTCGGATACGCCGAGCCGGTAACCCGCGGCATGCAGGTCGCCGTCGTCATAGGAAGTGAGCACGGTGACCGCGAGGATCTTCAAGCTTGATCCCGTCCGCGCCTCGACTGCCGCCTTCATCGTCTGCGGGTAGGCATGCACGCTCAGAAAGGTGGCGCCGAGCTTGGCGATATTCTCGACGCCGCGCGCGACCGTGTTGCCGATGTCGTGCAGCTTGAGATCGAGGAAGACCTTCTTGCCATCATCGGCGAGCTTCCTCGCGAGCGGCAGGCCGCCGGCATAAGCGAGCTGATAGCCGATCTTGAAAAAACTCACGCTGTCGCCAAGCCGCGCCACCATCGCTTCCGCCTGCTGCACGCTTGGCAGATCGAGCGCGACAATCAGCCGGTCCTTTGTGGGAATGTCGGATGGCGTCATGATCACCTCACATCATCCGCTGGGCAGCTTCGATCAGTTGCGTCACCAGCGCTTTCAGCGCCTCGATATCGGCCTCTTTCTGCAATCTGTCCATATCGTCATAGGCCTGATCGGCAAACGACAGCGCAAGTTGATTGGGCACCACCGTCGCATGGCAGGCCGAGAGGATCAGCCGCAGCGCGGCCAGCGCGCGGGTTCCTCCGAGGCGCCCCTCCGAGGCCGCCGCGATCGCAAACGGCTTTTCGCGAAACACCTGCCCGCGGCTCTCATGCGGATCCTGCACCCGCGTGATCCAGTCGATCGCATTTTTCAGGAGCGATGGGATCGAGGCATTATACTCGGGCGTGACAATCAACACGCCATGATGTGCGCCCATCATGCGCTTGAGATTGACCGCGTTCTTCGGCACGCCGGATTTGGCCTGCAGGTCGCCATCATAGATCGGCAGAGGATAGTCGCCGAGCGAAATCCGCGTCACGTCGGCGCCGGCTCGCGCGAACTCGTAGGCCGCGGCCATCGCCAGCCTCACATTGTGGGAGCCGGTGCGCAGCGAGCCGGGGATGACCAGGATTTTCAGGGCGGCCATGAGTCAGCTTGCGGTTCGGGGCCAACCCGCCACACAAGCGGGCAGCATCAGGACTTGCGATACACCCAGACCCGGGCGGGAGGAAGATTCATCCAGATCCGCTCCGACGCCTCTGTGGATACGCCGGGCAGCGATTTCGGGATCGGCGGCACCATGGCGTAGGTGAACTGGACGAAGGGCGCGCCGGGGGCGAGCGCTGTAAAGGCGTCGCGGGCGAGCCTCAGCCTTGTCATCATCGGCTTGGTCACGAGCGGCAAGCCGGAGACAATGGCGGTCGCCGGCGCGCTCAGGACGTTCCAGAGTGTGTCGCGCAGCTTATAAGCATCTCCTTGCACCACCCTGGCCTGCGGATAACGGTCGCGCAGCAGCGCGCAGAAACCGGGATTGTATTCGACCAGCACCAACCGTTTTGGGTCGACGCCATGATCGATCAACGCGCTGGTAATGGCCCCGGTGCCCGGCCCCAACTCAACGACGGGCCCTTCCGCGTCGGGATCGACATAGTTCGCCATGGCGCGCGCGAGCAGACGCCCCGAGGGCATGACGGCGCCCATATGCAGAGGCTTTTCGATCCATGACCGAAGAAAACGAACTTCGTCTTCGAGACGAGGTTTTTTCAACGCACGCACGGACGATTGCAAAGGCATTGTCAGTACCAGGAGGGCCGCGGGATTTTGCGGTGGATGTCAGAAAACAGTCACAAAGACGTACAGGGAGGGGGCGGGACGGTCAAGCCGGACGGTACCGCGGCGGCGCATCGAGGTCATTCTGGAACAGTAGATAAGGTTCAGCGTTTTCTCAGCTTTTCCCGTGCAGGAGGATCACCCGGGAAGATCGCAGGGCATCAGTTCGCGGCGCGGCTGCCGAAGAACTCCTTGACCTTGGTGAAGAAGCCCGCAGCTTCCGGCTGGGTCGCTCCGGAGGAGAGCTTTTCGAACTCGGTCAGCAATTCCTGCTGCTTCTTGGTGAGATTCTGCGGCGTCTCGACTGCGACCTGGACGTACATGTCTCCGGTTTGGCGCGAGCGGAGCACCGGCATGCCCTTCGAGGCGATGCGGAAGCGACGGCCGGTCTGGGTTCCCGCGGGTACCTTCACCTTGGTCTTGCCCTTGTCGATGGTCGGCACCTCGAACTCACCGCCCAAGGCCGCGGTGACCATCGAGATCGGCACGCGGCAATGCAGGTCTGCGCCGTCGCGCTGAAAGAACTGATGCGCCGAAAGCGACAGGAAAATGTAGAGATCGCCTGAGGGTCCGCCGCGGACGCCGGCTTCGCCTTCGCCGGCCAGGCGAATGCGGGTGCCGTCTTCCACACCCTGGGGGATGTTGACCGACAGCGTACGTTCGCGCGTAACCCGGCCCGAGCCGGAGCAGGAAGGACAGGCGTCCTCGATCATCTGGCCGCGGCCCTGACAGCCGGGGCAGGTGCGCTCGAGGGTGAAGAAGCCCTGCGCCTGTCGAACGCGGCCCGCGCCGCCGCACATCGAGCAGGTCTTGGGCTTGGTGCCGGCCTTGGCGCCGGTGCCCGAGCAGGATTCGCAGGTGACGGAGACCGGAATCTCGATCTGCGCGGTCTTGCCCTGGAACGCCTCTTCCAGGCTGATTTCCATGTTGTAGCGCAGGTCGGCGCCGCGCTCGCGGCCGCCGCGGGCGCGCTGGCCGGCCATGCCGAACAGGTCCTCGAAAATATCGGAAAAGGACGAGGCGAAGCCGGCACCGAAGCCGGGATGGCCGCCGCCCACGCCGCCCTGCTCAAAGGCCGCGTGCCCGAAGCGGTCATAGGCGGCGCGCTTCTCGCCGTCCTTCAAGACCTCGTAGGCTTCGTTGATTTCCTTGAACTTGATCTCGCTGGTCTTGTCGCCGGGATTGCGGTCCGGATGCCACTTCATCGCCAGCTTGCGGAACGCGGCCTTTAGTTTGGTGTCGTCGGCGTTGCGCTCGACTTCTAGCGTTTCGTAATAGCAGCGCTTGGTGGACATCCGTCAGACCCGCCCGAACTTCGTCTTCATCCCGCGTTTTACCCAGCGACAGATGCAGGAAGGATGCAAGAAAGATGCAGCTTCCGGCCTAATGAAAATGACCCCCATCCATCGAGACGCTGCGCGCGCTCTTTGGCCTGGGGGTCATGGCTTCGCCCGCGCTTAAGCAGACTTCTTCTTGTCGTCGTCGACTTCGGTGAACTCCGCGTCGACAACATCATCCTTGGCGGCGTCCTTTGCAGCATCCCTGGCCGCATCGGCCTCGGCCTGCTGCTTGTACATCGCCTCGCCAAGCTTCATCGAAGCTTGCGCCAGCGTGTTGGTCTTGGTCTTGATCGCCTCGGCGTCGTCGCCCTTCAGCGCTTCCTTGAGGTCGCTGACCGCGTCCTCGATCGAGCGGCGCTCGCTCTCGGATATTTTCGAACCGTGTTCGGCGAGTGCCTTCTCGGTGGAATGAACCAGCGCGTCGGCATGGTTCTTGGCGTCGACCGCCTCGCGGCGCTTCTTGTCGGCGGCCGCATTGGCTTCGGCGTCCTTGACCATCTTCTCGATGTCTGCTTCCGACAGGCCGCCGGAGGCCTGGATGCGGATCTGCTGCTCCTTGCCGGTCGCCTTGTCCTTGGCCGAGACGTTGACAATGCCGTTGGCGTCGATGTCGAAGGTCACCTCGATCTGCGGCATGCCGCGCGGGGCCGGCGGAATGCCCATCAGGTCGAACTGGCCCAGCATCTTGTTGTCGGCCGCCATCTCGCGCTCGCCCTGGAAGACGCGGAT
>JAFAUV010000110.1 GCA_019243075.1 Bradyrhizobium sp. | reverse complement strand
GAAGCCACGTCCTTGTCCCAGGTCTGCGGGTTCATCGCCACCATCATGTCGACGCCGCCGCGCGCGCCGAGATGGCCGGCTTCGGTCACCCGCACCTCATACCAGGTCGGCAGGCCCTGGATGTTGGAGGGGAAGATGTTGCGCGGGGCGACCGGCACGCCGTGACGCAGGATCGCTCGCGCGAACAATTCGTTCGCGGAGGCCGAGCCCGAGCCGTTGACGTTGGCGAAGCGGACGACGAAGTCGGTTACGCTGCTGATCAGCTTTTGCTGCTCGGGCATGATGAACCTGCGTGAGTCATATCGAAGAGGTATTTCTGCATGTCCCAGGCACCGGTGGGGCAGCGCTCGGCGCACAGCCCGCAATGCAGGCAGACGTCCTCGTCCTTGACCATGACGCGGCCGGTCTTGAGGTCGGTCGAGACGTAGAGGTCCTGGTCGGGATGCGGCGAGGGCGCCTTCAACCGCTGGCGCAAGTCCGCCTCGTCGCCGTTCTCCGTAAAGGTGATGCAGTCCATCGGGCAGATGTCGACGCAGGCGTCGCATTCGATGCAGAGCGAGGTCGAAAACACCGTCTGCACGTCGCAGTTCAGGCAGCGCTGGGTCTCGCCGAGCGCGAGCTTGACGTCATAACCGAGCTCGACCTCGGTGCGGATGTCCTTCAAGGCGATCACCTTGTCGCGATGCGGCACCCTGAAGCGCTTGTCGAGCGAGATGTCGTTGTCGTAGCTCCACTCGTGAATGCCCATCTTCTGCGAGGTGACATGCACCTCGGGCAGCGGGCGCTCGTCGATGTCCTCGCCGGAGATCATCTTGTGGATCGACAGTGCGGCGTCGCGGCCGTGCGCGACCGCCCAGATGATGTTCTTCGGGCCGAACGCGGCATCGCCGCCGAAGAACACTTTGGGGTTGGTCGAAACCAACGTCGCAGGATCGACCTTGGGCATGTTCCATTTGTCGAACTCGATGCCGATGTCGCGCTCGATCCAGGGGAAGGCATTCTCCTGGCCGACCGCGACCAGCACGTCGTCGCAATTGAGGGTCTCGTTGGCCTCGCCGGATGGCACCAGGTTGCGCCGGCCCTTGGCGTCATATTCGGCCTTCACGCGCTGGAAGGTGACGCCGGTGAGCTTGCCGCCGTCGTGCACGAAGGCGACCGGCACCATGTAATTGAGGATCGGAATATCCTCATGCATGGCGTCTTCCTTCTCCCAGGGCGAGGCCTTCATCTCCTCGAAGCCGGAGCGGACGATCACCCGGACGTCCTCACCGCCGAGGCGGCGCGCGGTGCGGCAGCAATCCATCGCGGTGTTGCCGCCGCCGAGCACGATCACGCGCTTGCCGATCTTGTCGGTGTGGCCGAAGGAGACGCTGGAGAGCCAGTCGATGCCGATATGGATGTTCGCCGCTGCCTCTTTCCGGCCGGGAATGTCGAGCTCGCGGCCGCGCGGCGCGCCGCTGCCGACGAACACCGCGTCGTAACTGTCCGCGAGCAGCGTCTTCATGCTCTCGACACGCTGTCCTCCCTTGAACTCGATGCCGAGACCCAGGATGTAATCGGTCTCCTCGTCGATCACCGAATCCGGCAGGCGGAATTTCGGAATCTGGCTCCGCATCATGCCGCCGGCTTTCGAATCGGAATCGAACACGGTGCAGTTATAGCCGAGCGGCGCGAGGTCGCGCGCCACCGCGAGCGAGGCCGGCCCGCCGCCGACCAGCGCAATGCGCTTGCCGTTCTTCGCAGCCGGCCTTGGCAGGCGATGCCTGATGTCGTCCTTGAAGTCGGCGGCGACGCGCTTCAGCCGGCAGATCGCGACCGGTGTTTCCTCGACGCGCCCGCGTCGGCAGGCGGGCTCGCAGGGCCGGTCGCAGGTGCGTCCGAGAATCCCCGGAAACACGTTCGACTTCCAATTGACCATGTAGGCATCGCTGTAGCGGCCTTCGGCAATCAGGCGGATGTATTCCGGGACCGGCGTATGCGCGGGACAGGCCCATTGGCAATCGACCACTTTGTGGAAGTAGTCGGGGGCCGAAATATCAGTCGGTTTCATTCCTACCTTGTTTCCGCGCAAAGCACGCTACGCGCGGCCTTTTTCCTTTGGAACGCTTAAGCGACGTTCTTGGCGTTTCTGAATTGGATCATAGGGTTATGTTATTAGAGCCATTCAAGATCGCGCACAAAGGCAAATTTGCGCGATCTCCAGGTTTCGTATCCATGCCGATCGCTGCATCGCGCATATTGCGGCGGTGCAGCATGGAAATGAGGTGCTGATGCGCACCCGTATGGCCGTTTAGGCGCTGATCGCCTCCAACGTTGCGCCACCCCGGGCGAGATGCATCGCCGGCGACGCCTACCGCGCGCGCGGGTCGGTTCTCAGCGCGAGCGGAATCCGCGACGCCACATCCGCAACCGCCTTCATCACGGCATTGCGCATGCCGGGATCGTAGAGCGTATGGCCTGCGCCTTCGACGATGCGGATTTCGCCGTTGGTCCAGCGCGTGGCGAGCGCCTGCGCGGTCGCCGGCGGGCAGAGCAGATCGTAGCGGCCTTGCACGATGATCCCGGGAATGCCGGCGAGCTTGCCGGCCTCGTCCAGAAGCTGGTTCGGCCGCATGAAGCAATCGTTGACGAAATAATGCGCTTCCATGAAGGGCGTGGCGGGCCGGGCGGCACCCGAGTTCACGGCGGCGAGGTCGAGCCGCGTGCGCGAGGGCGCATGTTCCGAGAGGATGCGCTCGGTGTCATGCCAGGCGCGCGCCGCCGGTCCATGCGCGGCCACGTCGTCGGAGAGAATGCGCCGCCAATAGGCATCCAGCGGCCGGTTGCGTTCGGCTTCCGGCAACAGGCTCAGGAAATCCGCTGAGAGCGCGGGATAGAAGCACGGCAGGCGCTGGCAAAACCCGGCTTCGATCTCCTCATAGGTGCCGAGAAAGGTCGCGCGCAGCACGATGCCGGAAACGCGATCCGGATGCGCCTGCGCGTAGGCCAATGCCAGTGTCGCGCCCCAGGAGCCGCCGACCAGCATCCAGCGCTCGAAGCCGAATTTCTCGCGGATCATTTCCATGTCCGCGATCAGATGCGGCAGCGTGTTGTTGTCGCGGCTGCCTTGTGGGCGGCTGCGGCCGCAGCCGCGCTGGTCGAACAGCACGGCGTGAAAACGCTCGGGATCGAACAGGCGCCGATGATCGGGCTGGCAGCCCGAGCCAGGCCCGCCATGCAGATACACGGCCGGGATGCCGCCTTCGCGGCCGACGCTCTCGACATGGAGTTCATGGCCGTCGCCGACGGCAAACGGCTCCGATGTCAGCGGCGCAAAGGGGTCGGTGCGCCCGTGACCTGCGTCAGGCGCCATGGTCGCCGCCTTCCGGCGTCCCACCGGCGAAGTTGCGATAGAGGAAGCGGTTTTCTTCCGAAGCGGCCTCGAGCTCGGCCTGCTTGAAGACCGCCTCATGCAGCGGCGACAGCGTGCAGGCCGGATCGGTGTTGCCGGCATCGCCCGTCAGCGCGAAGGCCTGGCAGCGGC
Source organism: Bradyrhizobium sp. (assembly GCA_019243075.1). Taxonomy (GTDB): domain Bacteria; phylum Pseudomonadota; class Alphaproteobacteria; order Rhizobiales; family Xanthobacteraceae; genus Bradyrhizobium. The sequence continues at coordinate 1,940 of JAFAUV010000110.1, read as the reverse complement.
AGCCGCCGAGATCGATCTCGCGGAATTCGCAGGATCGGCACGGCTCCTTCATCCAGGCAGTGCCGCGATAGCGGTTGAACGCATCCGAGTTCTGCCAGATCCAGGCGATCGAGTGATTGGATCGTACCGACTCGAATTCGAGCCCGGTGATGCTCTCGGCGGCATGGCAGGGCAGCACCTTGCCGGCGGGCGAGATGTTGAAGAACTGCCGGCCCCAGCCGCCCATGCATTTCTTCGGGCGCAGCGCGTAATAGTCCGGCACCACATAGTCGATGGTGAGCGTGCCCTTGAGCCGCTCGCGCGCCTCCTCGACGAGCCGGCTCGTCTCCTCGATCTGCTGCAGCGTCGGCATCAGTGCGGCGCGGTTCTTCAGCGCCCAGCCGTAATACTGCACATTGGCGACTTCGAGCCGGTCGGCGTCGAGGTCGACCGCCATCTGGATGATGTCGGCGAGCTGATGCAGGTTCTGGCGGTGCATCACCGCATTCACGGTGAGCGGCAGGTCGAGCTCGCGCGTCCATTTCGCGACCTCGATCTTCCTGCGGTGCGAGTCCTTCAGGCCGGCGACGCGGTCGGCGACGATCGGCTCATTGCCCTGGAAGCTGATCTGCACGTGGCAGAGCCCGGCATCGGCGAGCGCGGCGAGCCTGTCGCGCGGCAGCAGCACCGCCGAGGTGATGAGATTGGTGTAGAGCCCGGCATCATTGGCATGACGAACCAGCTCGACCAGGTCCTTGCGCGCGGTCGGCTCGCCGCCGGAGAAATGCACCTGCAGCACGCCGATCTCGGCGAGCTCGGTCAGCACCTTCTTCCATTCGTCGGTGGTGAGCTCGCTCGAGCCGCGATCGAGCTCGATCGGGTTGGAGCAATAGGGGCATTGCAGCGGGCAGCGATGCGTGAGCTCCAGCAGCACCGCGACGGGAATGCCATGGGTTTCCGCAACCGACTTCTGCCGCTCCAGCACGGAGAAGCTTTCGCGGGCCTCGGTTGCCCTGTGGTCGGCGAGTTCGCTCATTCCGTTGCACTCATTCGGTCTTCTCGCGCGCTTCCGTCAAAAATCCCTTGTCGGCCAGATCCTGCAGCATCGCGATCACGTCGGTCAAAATCGCACCGCGCGGCGCGGCATATTTCGCGGCGAGCGCATCGGCCATGGTGGCGACGCTGCGGACGCCGTCGCACAATTGCAGCACCTCGACCGCGATCTCGTCCGGCGCCAGCACCCGTTCCGGCGCCAGGATCACCCAGACTTTCCGCGTCTCGTCGAATTTCAGCCTGGCGTGGCGCGGCAGCATCGGGCGGCTGGTCTCGCTCACGGTGATGTGGCGCGGCGCGGCCATGTTTTCAACCTTTCGGAACGAAGGCGCCCGGCGGAATATGGCCGTCGACATAGGCGTGATAGAGCGCGTCGAGCTGCACCCACAGCACGTTGGTCTTGAAGATCAGCGCGTTGCAGACCTGCTCGCGCTGTTCTGGCGTGCTGGCGTGTTCCCTGACATATTCCAGCGCAAATCCGGCATCGCGCGGCGCCTGCTGCAGGCGGCGGCTGAAATAGCTCATGATGTCGGGATTGACGAAATCATAATGTTTCAGCATGCCCGAGATGCGCTCTTCGTGCAGGTTCGGGGCAAACAGTTCGGTCAGCGAGGAGGCGATCGCCTCCAGCGGGCTTTTGTCGCGCACGAAATGCACATAGGCTTCCACCGCAAAGCGCGTCGCCGGCAAAATGCCTGCGGTCGATTCGACATAGGCGCTGTCCAGCCCGAGGCCTTCGGTGAGCTTGAGCCAGCGCTCGATCCCGCCCTCGCTGGTAGCATCGCCGTCATGGTCCTCGATGCGGTGGCGCCATTCCAGGCGGATGCGGCGGTCGCGGAAACGCGAGATCACCACCGCGTCCTTGATCGGGATCGTGCTCTGGTAATAGTAGCGGTTGAGCGCCCAGG
>JAFAUV010000099.1 GCA_019243075.1 Bradyrhizobium sp. | reverse complement strand
GACGGCATCGTTCGGCGCATCGAAGTGCGCGCGCGCGAAGCCGGAAGCAACTGGGCGGTGTTCGCGCTTGCCAACAATGGCGACGAGCAGCTCGACCGCCTGATCGTCGCCGCGCACTACCGCCTGGTCGGCTCCGGCTTGCTGCGGCCCGATCTCGGCACCTCGCGCATCGTCTACATAACGCCCTCGTCCGGCGATCCGCCGGAGCGGCAGGAGAACGCCAATGCCGACGTCTTCCGCATCACGCTCGACCCCGGCTCGGTGATTACCTTCGTCGCCGAACTGAACACCGACAAACTGCCGCAGCTCTATCTGTGGGAGCCCGACGCCTACAAGGACAAGGTCAATTCCTTCACGCTGTACCAGGGCATCGTGATCGGCATCTCCGGGCTTCTCGCCCTCGTGCTGACCATCCTGTTCGTGGTGAAGGGCAGCATCATGTTCCCGGCGGCCGCCGCCCTCGCCTGGGCGGTCCTGGTCTATATCGGCGTCGACTTCGGCTTCTGGGGCAAGGTGCTCGACATGTCGAACAATGCCGAGCGCATCTGGCGCGCCTCGGGTGAAGCCATCCTCGCGGCGACATTGCTGGTGTTCCTGTTCGCCTATCTCAATCTTTCCCGCTGGCATGTGCGCTATTCCCACATCACCGTCGGCTGGCTCGTCTTCCTGGGCTCGCTGGTCGCGCTCGCGCTGTTCGATCCCGCGGTGGCCAGCGGAATTGCGCGCATGTCGCTGGTCCTGATCGCCTTTGCCGGCTTTGCGCTGATCGTCTATCTCTCGACCCATGGCTTCGACCGCGCGGTGCTGTTGATCCCGACCTGGTTCCTGCTGGTGGTCTGGGTGGTCGCGGCCGGCATGACGGTGGCCGGCTCCGTCACCAACGACATCGTCGGGCCTGCGCTGCTCGGCGGCCTGGTGCTGATCGTGATGCTGATCGGCTTCACCGTCATGCAGCACGCCTTTGCCGGCGGCGCCTCGACCGGCATCGTCTCCGACGTCGAGCGCCGCGCGCTCGCGCTTGCCGGCTCCGGCGACCTGATCTGGGACTGGGACGTCTCCGCCGACAAGGTGTTCACCAGCCCGGAGACCGAAAGCCTGCTCGGGCTGAAGCGCGGGGCGCTGGAAGGCCCGGCTGCGAAATGGCTGGAAGTGCTGCACCCGCTCGACCAGGACCGCTTCCGCGCCGCGCTCGACAGCGTGCTCGATCAGCGTCGCGGGCGCCTGGTGCAGGATTTCCGGCTGCGCACGCCCGACGGCCACTTCATGTGGTTCGCGCTGAAGGCGCGGCCGGTGGTCGGCTCCGACGGCGAGGTCGCGCGCGTCATCGGCACGCTCACCGACGTGACCGAGATCAAGAATTCCGAGGAGCGCATGCTCCACGATTCCGTGCATGACAACCTCACGGGCTTGCCGAACCGGAAACTGTTCATGGACCGTCTCGGCGCGGTGGCGAATTTCGCCAAGACCCTGCCCAACCTGCGGCCGACCTTGATGGTGATCGACCTCGACCGCTTCAAGCAGGTCAACGATTCCGTCGGCATCGCGGTCGGCGATTCCATCCTGCTGACCCTCGCGCGGCGGCTGACCCGCATCCTGAAACCTCAGGATACGCTGGCAAGGCTCGCCGGCGACCAGTTCGGCCTCATCCTGCTCTCCGAGCAGGATCCCGCGCGCATCACCAATTTCGCCGAGACCATCCGCAAGACCATCCGTGCGCCGATCGCCTTCAACGACCGCGAAATCTTTCTTACCGCTTCCATCGGGCTCGCGTTGTCCGACCCGCAGTCTCAGCTCACCGACGAGATCATCAAGGACGCCGAGCTTGCGATGTATCATTCCAAGCGCATCGGCGGCGACCGCATCGACGTCTACAAGCCGGCGATGCGCGCGCGGAAGACCGACCGCCTGACCCTGGAAAGCGAGCTGCACCGCGCCATCGAGCGCGAGGAGATCACCATCCTGTACCAGCCGATCGTGCGGCTGGAAGACCGCTCCATCGCCGGTTTCGAGGCGCTGTCGCGCTGGGATCATCCCAAGCTCGGCCGCATGTCGCCGTCGGAGTTCATCTCGATCGCGGAAGAAATCGGACTGATCGTCGATCTCGGCACCTTCGTGATGGACCAGACGGCGCGGCAGCTCGCGCTCTGGCAGCGCGCGATGCGCGCGCGCGAGCCGATCTTCGCCTCGGTCAATGTCTCCTCGCGGCAATTGCTGCGCCACGACCTCCTGCACGACATCCGCAACGTGCTGTCGCGCTCCTCGGTGGCGCGGGGCACGCTGAAGCTGGAGTTGACGGAATCCTTGGTCATGGAGAACCCCGAGCACGCCGCGCAGATGCTGACGCGCATCCGCGAGCTCGGCGTTGGCCTCTCGATCGACGATTTCGGCACCGGCCATTCCTCGCTGTCCTATCTGCAGCGCTTCCCCTTCGACACGCTCAAGATCGACCAGTCCTTTGTCCGCACCACCAGTCGCGGCACCCGCCCGGTAATTTTGAAGTCGATCATCGCACTCGCGCACGACCTCGGCATGAACGTCGTCGCCGAAGGTGCGGAGACCGATTCGGACGCCGTCGAGCTCTATCAGCTCGGCTGCGAATACGCCCAGGGCTTTGCCTTCGGCGAGCCGATGGACGCCGACGCCGCGATGCGCCTCTTGACCGAAGAGCGGCTGGAAGCGGCGAGCTGAGGCGAGCGTTCGCGTTCCCGCGGCACGATCTGCCCGAGGCTTGCATCGTCGTTGCCCTCGAGAATTCAGAGGGCGCAGGGAATGCCGGTGCACGAACGCACCCGCTAGCCTTTGCGTGCAAATGGATGGAAAGAACGCAC
>JAFAUV010000318.1 GCA_019243075.1 Bradyrhizobium sp. | reverse complement strand
TGGCCCAGCGCGGCAGGACGTCCGACTGATCCATCAAAATCGCCAGCACGTCGGCAATCGAGCCGCGCTCGACCAAGAAGGTGCCGTCCATGAAGGCTTCCCCAAGGGCGAGTTCGGGGTGCAGCAAGATTTCGATTTCGGCTTTGCGGGTGGCAAATCGGACGGCCACCGCGTTACCGGTTCCGTCGCCGCAGGTGAAGCTTGATCCACCAGCGGTGGTAAAGGTGATCGAGCCGCGGCGGATAAATCGGCTCAGAAGACGACGCAACAGACGGTCCATCGCATCCTCGCAACCGGCGATCACGGCAGATGGACGTGTCCGGATAGATGTCGACGCCGGGGGGAGAACCGGACGCTTTCAAAAGCCGCTGGAAATCAAACGTAATTCGTCAGTGGAGTTCCGCTAGGGCGTTGTGGACAAAGCAGATATTTCAAAATATCGGGTTCACGGGGTTGCGTTCGGTGCGCGCGCTTCCATTCGCGTGATAATCGGCTAAAAGGTTTGCGCCGCTGGCGCCGGACCCCTCACGGTGGCGCCGGACGCGATTTCCGCATCGGGGAAAGTCTTGAGAATGTCGAGCCGAGCGCTCAACCTAGCGGCGGTACTGCTTCTAATCGGCGGGTTCACGGCAGCTACCGCGCTCGCGCAGGAAAATCTCGACGCCGGCAAGTCTGCTGCCCAGCTTTTCTCAGGCACCTGCACTGCCTGCCATAAGAGCCCGCGCGGCCTTTTGAAGACGGTCTCGCCGTCGTCGTTACCCGGTTTCCTGCGCCAGCACTACACCACAAGCCCCAACATGGCGGGCGTCTTGGCTTCCTATCTCGTCTCCAACGGAGCGACCGATACCCGCGCGGGAGGCGACGCTCCGAGAGGCACCAAGGGCGCCAAGGAGAACGCCAAGGATGGCACGAAGGAAGGAACAAAGGAGGGCGCAAGGCAGGAGGCCAAGCAGGAGGCGCGGCCGGTCGAGCAGCCCGATCGCTGGGGGCGGCGGCTCCATCCGGGCGCTGCGCCGCCGCAGGAAGCTTCCACGCCAGCCCAGCAAAAGCCCGAGGCCGAAACGCTGCCTCCGGCGCAGGCCGAATCTGAGCGAGGTCCTGACGGCCGCAAGCTGTCGCCCAAGCAGAAGCTGAGCAAACGCGGCAGACCGGGCGAGGCGCTGCCGAAGGAAGAACCTGCGGCCCGCGAGCCCAAGAATGAACCCACGAACGAACCCAAATACGAGCCGAAGAGCGAGCCAAAGGGCAGCGAGACCGCAGCCCGGGAAGAAGCAAAGCCGGAGAGCAAGCCCGAGCCGGCCAAGGAGCCGGCCAAGCCGTCCGAAGAGGGCCGCTCGCAATCAGCCAAGATCGAGCAACCGGCCGAGGCGCCGGTGGTTCGCCCCGATCCGGTGCCTCAGGTGACGCCGGCGGCCCCTGGCGGCGCCAGCGCACCATCGCCGGCGGCGGGCGCACCGCCTGCGGGACCCGCGCCATCGTCCCCAACGCAAACCGCCGTTGCGCCGCCCGTGACGGAAATGGCCGTGCCATTACCGGCGACCGGCGCGCCCCCGCCGCCACCAACACCCGCGGTGACCGCTGCCGCGCCATTACCGCCGGTACCGCCGGCGGGACCCCCGGCCCCGCCCATCTCGCAATAATTTAGCAGCACAAAAAGCCCGGCTCGAGGCGCCGGGCTTTTGTTCGCGAGGACTGGTCGGGCGCCTTACTTCTCGGCGGGCGCCTCCGCCGGGGCCGACTCCTCGACATCGTCGCGCTGGGCTTCCGGATCGAAGAACTCGCCGGCCGCGGCAAGCGCTTCGGCGGCGGCATCCTGGTCCTCCCGACGGGTCGAGATATCCTCACCGCGCTTAATGCGCTCCGCCTCGTCGGCGCTGCGGGCGACGATGACATTGATGGAGGCCTCGACCTCGGGGTGCACGGCAATCGTCACCTTCTGCTGGCCGACGGACTTGATCGGCGCGTCGAGCCAGACCTGCGGGCGGCTGACGTGAATTTTCTCCGCCTCGAGCGCGGCGACGATGTAGCGCACCGAGACCGAGCCGAAGAGCTGGCCGGATTCGGAGGCCTGGCGGATGATGATGATCTCGAGCCCGTCGATCTTCTCGGCAGCCTTGCCCGCCTCCGACTTGGCCTTGAGATTGTTGGCCTCGAGGTCCGCCTTCATGCCGTCGTACCTGGCGCGGTTCTCGGTGGTGGCGCGTAGCGCTTTCTTGCGCTTCAGGAGAAAGTTACGCGCGTAACCATCCCTGACCTTCACGATCTCGCCCATCTGACCGAGCTTGGCGACGCGCTCCAGCAAAATGACTTCCATCTCTTTTCTCCTACGATGCGATCTGAGTTGAGGTTGATTTCAGGGAGCAGGCAGCGGCGGCGGCCGGCTGCGCAAATAGCGGGCGCGAAATCCGAACACGGCATCGGCGAGGCCGAGCACGACCATGGCAAGCACCGGCCACATGAACAGCACGACGAGCGTGTAAGCCGATCCGAGCCAGAACGTGCGGCTCTTTAGCGCGAGTGTCAGGGTGTGCAGCACCGCAAACCCGGTGAAGGCGTAGGCCATCATCAGCGCCGAGGCGACGAGCTTGGCGAGGAGCGCGGTCAGGCCGCCGCTGAAGCAAAGCGCAATCGCCAGGCATAGTGCGGCCAGCGTGAGCGGCGGCAGGGCCGTGGCCTTCAGGTCCGGCCAGGGCCGGCGCAGGCGGCCCGAGGTTGCCGCGATCGTGGCGGCGAGCCAAACATTGAGCGTCAGCACGACGAATACGCCGAGGATGGCACAGATCGGCATGATCGCGATCAGGGCGTCAACGAGCTGATCGTCGGCGGCGATGGCGTTCGCCGCAAGAAGCTGGTCCAGGCCGCGCTTCAAGGTCTCGGCCATGGCTGCGGGATCGCTGCCGAGCGTCAGCATGAGGCCAAGAGTGGTGAGCGTCGCAGACGCTGCGATCCAGAGCAGGATACGCCCGACGGGATACCATTCGAGCTCGCGAATGTCGGCTGCGCCATGCCGCGATGACGCATCGGAGGCCGCTCGGCCCAGCAACGCCAGATGCCCGAGCCACCAGGCCGGAGCGGCGAAGGCGATCGCATAGGCGATGCAATAGTTGAGCCCGAATACGGCGCCGACGCCGGCCGCCGCGGCAATGCCGCCGATCGCGGCCGCCAGCGGTCCCCATCCGATCGCCGCCACCAGCAATGGCAGCGGCGCCAGATAGAACAGCAACAGCGAGATCAGCGCGCCCGATACCACCGAGGCGAACATCAGCGCCGACGCGGCGCCGGCGGCAAGCCCAATGAGAACTCTTCCGATCATCAGCTGTCCCGCCCCTTTCGAGCGGTTAGAGGCGCGTCACGAGCCCCAACCATCGGCGACCGGACGAGGCCGGAAGCCTTATGAATGTTGCGATCGGCGGCTTGTGCCGCCGATCCTCGAAGTCCCTAGCGAATGACGTAAGGCAGCAGACCGAGGAACCGCGCGCGCTTGATGGCGCGGGCGAGCTCACGCTGCTTCTTGGCGGACACCGCCGTGATGCGGCTCGGCACGATCTTGCCGCGCTCGGAGACGTAGCGCATCAACAGCTTGGAATCCTTGTAGTCGATCTTCGGCGCATTCGGGCCCGTGAACGGACAGGTCTTGCGGCGGCGAAAAAACGGACGACGTGCACCAGCTTCAGCCATGAATCCTACTCCTCATCGCCGCTAGCTTCGGCATCCTCGCGCGGACGACGCGGACCACGGTCGCCGCGGAAACCGCCGCCATCGCGGTCACCACCGCGGAAGCCGCCTTCGCGATCGCCTCGGAAGCCACCGCCGTCGCGGTCACGAAAGCCGCCGCCGCGGTCGTCGCGCTCGCGGTCGCGGTCGGCCTTGCGCATCATCGCCGAGGGGCCTTCCTCGTGCTCCTCGACCCGGACCGAGAGATAGCGGATCACGTCTTCGGAGATGCGCTCCTGGCGCTCGATCTCGACAATCGCCGCAGACGGCGCCTCGATGTTGAGCAGCACGAAATGCGCCTTGCGGTTCTTGTTCATGCGATAGGTGAGGGAACGCACGCCCCAGTTCTCGGTCTTGGTAACCTTGCCGCCGGCCTGTTCGACAATGCCGGCCATCTGGGCGGTCAGTTCTTCCACCTGTTGGGTGCTCGCGTCCTGACGCGCGAGGAAAACATGCTCATACAGAGGCATGAGTGTCCTTTCAATCGTGTGGGCGTGGCTCTCGGCGTCAAGCCCTTCGAGGCCTTCGGAAAGGACTCGCAAGCTCAAAGGCGGGAACACGGGACGACGGGCCGACTGGCCCTGCCACATCAACTCGGAAAGAATGAATTGTTGAGACCGTCCGTTCAGCTCCCGGCCGGGACCCACGGATGGCGCGCTTTATACGGATTTTGCGCGCGATGGCAAGGTGAACCGGCCCCGAAAAGTGGGTTGTTGAGGCCAAAACAGCCCCAAAACCGGTCCGGCGCTTGACAGGGCCGCCGTGGCCGGTGTCTTACGGCCCAAACTTGGGGCAGATTTAGGGACGATCAGGGAGCGCCGATGACGGCAGCATTTACGTTTCCGGGGCAGGGGTCGCAGGTGGTTGGGATGGGCAAGGCCTTGGCCGATGCCTTTCCGGCCGCCAAAGCCGTGTTCGACGAGGTCGACGCCGCGCTATCGGAAAAGCTGACCAGGATCGTCTGGGAAGGTCCGGCGGAAACCCTCCAACTCACGGAAAACGCCCAGCCGGCGCTGATGGCGGTCTCCATCGCCACCTTGCGCGTGCTGGAGAGCGAGGCCGGCTTCTCGCTTGGCCGGGATGCCGCCTTCGTCGCCGGCCATTCGCTCGGCGAATATTCGGCCCTCGCCGCCGCCGGCAGCCTGAGCATCTCCGACGCTGCGCGGCTGCTCCGCACCCGCGGGCTCGCCATGCAGAAGGCGGTGCCGGTCGGAGTCGGCGCCATGGCCGCCCTGCTCGGCCTGGATTATGAGACGGCGGTTGCCGTCGCCAACCAAGCCGCCGAGGGACAAGTCTGTCAGGCCGCCAACGACAATGGCGGCGGGCAGGTCGTGGTCTCCGGCGACAAGGCGGCCGTCGACCGGGCCGTCGAGATCGCCAGGTCCAAGGGCGCCAAGCGCGCGATGCTGCTGCCGGTGTCGGCACCGTTCCATTGCAAGCTGATGCAGCCGGCCGCCGAGGTGATGGCAGCGGCGCTGTCGGAAGTCACGATCACGGCGCCGGCCTCGCCCTTGGTGTCCAATGTGCTGGCTTGCGCGATCGCGGACCCGGACGAAATCCGCCGCCGCCTGGTCGAGCAGGTGACGGGAACGGTGCGGTGGCGCGAGTCGGTTGGCTATATGGCTTCGAAGGGCGTGACGCGATTCTTCGAGATCGGCGCCGGCAAGGTGCTGAGCGGGCTGGTCAAGCGCATTGCCGACGGGGCGGTCGGCATCCCGGTCGGAGGACCCAACGATATCGCCGCGGCGAAGCAAGCGCTGGCGGCTTCGGCTTGAGCGGCCGAAAGGGGAGACATCGATGTTCGATCTGACTGGCAGGACGGCGCTCGTCACCGGGGCGACCGGCGGCATCGGCGGCGCAATCGCGCAGGCGCTGCACGCGCAAGGAGCCACCGTTGCAATATCGGGGACGCGGCGCGAGGTGCTGGACGGGCTGGCGGCGGGGTTCGGACAGCGGGTGCATGTACTGCCCTGCAACCTTTCCGACAGGGCCGCGGTCGAGGCCCTGGTGCCCGCGGCGGAGACGGCGATGGGGCAGGTCGACATCCTCGTGGCCAATGCCGGAATCACCAAGGACAATCTCTTCGTGCAGCTTCGCGACGAGGATTGGGACGAGGTCATCAATGTCAATCTGACCGCGACGTTCCGCCTTGCGCGCGCCGCCACCAAGCTGATGATGCGCAAGCGCTTCGGCCGCATCATCGCCATCACCTCGGTGGTCGGCGTGACCGGCAATCCCGGGCAGGGCAATTACACGGCGTCCAAGGCCGGCCTGATCGGCATGATCAAGACGCTTGGCGCCGAATACGCCAAGCGCAATGTGACGGCCAATTGCATCGCGCCCGGATTCATCAAGACGCCGATGACCGATGCGCTCAACGAGAAACAGCGCGAAACCATCCTGTCCAAGGTTCCGGCGGCGCGGCTTGGAACGCCCGACGACATCGCTGCCGCCGCGGTGTTTCTCGCTTCCAACGAAGCGGGCTACGTCACCGGCCAGACCATCCACGTCAATGGCGGCATGGCCATGATCTGAAGTTGCCGGCCAAAGCCGGTCGATTATGCAGCGAGACGGCTGTTTCGGCGACGGGTCCGGGCTTATGGCCAAGGCTTTTGAAGTGTGATAACCGACCCCGGAATTTGGATGGGCAAAGAACGCCATTGCAGGATTTGGAAACCCTGTATATTGGCGGGGCGGAGCCTGCCGTGATGCGGCGGGTGCCGACTCGGCCGACGCCGCCGATGGAAGTTCCTGTGGCCTGCCGCCACGACGGTTCACGGGCTTCGAGAAGCGGGACGCTGGTCGCGGGGGCCAGATCAGGTTTATGCGCGACTTTCGAAGGAAGTTTAACGACCACGATGGCTCGTATCATCCTGGGGTCGGGTCAAGGAAACAAGCACGAGGTTGAACGATGAGTGAGATTGGCGAGCGGGTTAAGAAGATCGTGGTCGAGCACCTTGGCGTTGAGCCGGACAAAGTGGTCGACAACGCGAGCTTCATCGACGACCTCGGCGCTGACAGCCTCGACACGGTCGAGCTCGTGATGGCATTTGAAGAAGAATTCGGTTGCGAGATTCCCGACGACGCCGCGGAGACGATTCTGACGGTCGGCGACGCCACCAAATTTCTTGAAAAAAACGCTAAAAGCTGACGCCCTTGCGCGGTAACGACAGAGCCGGCCGTGCCGTGCGGAGACGGCCGGCCGGCCTCTTGTTGCAGGCCGCGAACTCCGGGCTGGAGTGGCACGCATGAGGCGGGTTGTCGTCACGGGGCTCGGTATGGTGTCGCCACTCGGCTGTGGCGTCGAACCGAGCTGGAAGCGAATCCTTCGGGGCGCAAGTGGTGCCCGAAGGATCCAGACCTTCGACGTCTCCGATCTGCCGAGCAAGATCGCCTGCGTCGTTCCGCGCGGCGATGGCTCCGACGGCAGCTTCAATGCCGACCAGTGGATGGAGCCGAAAGACCAGCGCAAGGTCGACGACTTCATCGTCTTCGCGATGGCGGCTGCCACGCAGGCGCTCGATGACGCGGGCTGGCATCCCGCAACCGAGGAAGAGAAGTGCGCCACCGGCACCATGATCGGCTCCGGCATCGGCGGCCTTTCCGGCATCGCCGATACGGCGGTGCTGCTGAAGGAACGCGGCCCGCGCAAGGTGTCACCGTTCTTCATTCCGGGCCGGCTGATCAATCTCGCCTCCGGCTATGTCTCGATCGAGCACGGCCTCAAGGGGCCGAACCATGCGGTGGTGACGGCCTGCTCCACCGGCGCACATGCGATCGGCGACGCCTCCAGGCTGATCGCGCTCGGCGATGCCGACGTCATGGTCGCGGGCGGAACGGAATCGCCGATCTGCCGGATCGGCATGGCCGGCTTCTGCGCGGCGCGCGCGCTCTCCACTGGCTTCAACGAGGCGCCGGAAAGGGCGTCGCGTCCCTACGACAAGGACCGCGACGGCTTTGTCATGGGCGAGGGCGCCGGCGTCGTGATTCTGGAAGAATACGGGCATGCCAGGGCGCGCGGCGCGAAGATCTATGCCGAGGTCGTCGGCTACGGATTGTCGGGCGACGCCTATCACATCACCTCGCCCTCGCCCGACGGCGACGGCGGCTATCGCAGCATGAGTGCGGCTATGAAGCGCGCCGGCATCACGGCGGCCGACATCGATTACATCAATGCGCACGGCACCTCGACGCAGGTCGGCGACGAGATCGAACTCGGCGCGGTGGAGCGGCTGCTCGGCAATGCCGCGTCCAAGGTGTCGATGTCGTCGACCAAGTCTTCCACCGGCCATCTCCTGGGGGCGGCTGGCGCGATCGAGGCAATCTTTTCGATCCTTGCGATTCGCGACAACATCGCGCCGCCGACCATCAATCTCGACAATCCGTCGGTGCAAACGGCAATCGATCTGGTGCCGCATACGGCGCGCAAGCGCGAGATCAACGTGGCGCTGTCCAATTCCTTCGGTTTCGGCGGCACCAATGCCTCCGTGATCCTTCAGCGCGTGATCAACTGATGCGGCCGGTCAGCGGAAACCACCGTTTCGCCGCATTCAGTGCTAAACCGTAGCATCGGGCGCAGACTACCGGCCCCTCGCGGAAGGCGAGGCCCCAAGAGCGACAGGATTCAGGTTGCATCGATGAGTGAAAGGCCGCCCATTTCGCCCCGCAGCCCGCGCGCCGCGCTGGAGCCCGAGCAGGTACCGCCGCCGCCGAAACGCTCGGAGCGGGCGCGCAATCCCCTCGTGATCGTCGGCAACGCCATCATCACCATCGTGCTCTTGCTGCTCATCGGCACGGGTGGCGCGTATTATTACGGAAGGCAGGTGCTGGAAGCGCCGGGCCCGCTGCAGGAAGACAAGGTGGTCAACATTCCCGCGCGCGCCGGCAAACGGGACATTGCCGACGTCCTGCAGCACGAGGGCGTGATCGACGTCAATCCGTGGGTGTTCATCGGCGGCGTGTTCGCGATGAAGGCGAGCTCCGACCTGAAGCCCGGCGAATATTCCTTCCAGAAGAACGCCAGCCTGCGCGATGTCATCGCCACCATCGTCGAAGGCAAGGTGGTGCAGCACTCCATCACCATTCCCGAAGGTCTGACCTCCGAGCAGATCGTGGAGCGGCTTTCCGACACCGACATCTTCTCGGGCAGCGTCCGCGAGATTCCGCGCGAGGGCACGCTGCTGCCGGAGACCTACAAGTTTCCGCGCGGCACCACGCGCGACCAGGTGATCCAGCGCATGCAGCAGGCGCAAAAGCGCGTGCTCGCCGAGATCTGGGAGCGCCGTAGCCCCGACCTGCCGGTCAAGTCGCCGGAGCAGCTGGTGACGCTGGCCTCCATCGTGGAGAAGGAGACCGGCAAGCCCGACGAGCGCAGCCGGGTCGCAGCCGTTTTCGTCAATCGCCTGAAGCAGAAGATCAAGCTGCAGTCCGATCCGACCATCATCTATGGCCTGGTCGGCGGCAAGGGCACGCTGGGGCGCCCGATCAAGCGCAGCGAGATCACCCAGCCCTCGCCCTACAACACCTATGTGATCGACGGCCTGCCGCCGGGGCCGATCTCCAATCCCGGCCGCGCCTCGCTGGAAGCGGCGGCCAATCCGGCGCGGACCCGCGATCTCTATTTCGTCGCCGACGGCAGCGGCGGCCACGCCTTCACGGAAACCTACGACCAGCACCAAAGGAACGTGGCCAAGCTGCGAGCGATGGAAAAGCAGGTGCAGAACGATACGGTGGAGCCCGCGGACGACCCGCCGCCCGCCGCGGCTCCGGCGGCCGCCCCCGATACGCCCACGGCCGCGACAACGCCGGCAAAGCCGGCGGCCAAGCGGCCGGCCCGCGCCGCACCCAGACAGGGGGCCGCGCAATCCGCCCCCGCGCCGACCGTTCAGCAATAGCGTCGGGCATGATCCGCAAAAAGTGTGTAGCGGTTATCCGACCAGGTCATGCACCATCAGACATCTGAAGCGCGCGGCGATTGACTCCAATCCCATCGCGGTTAGGCCGCCAGCCCGTCCGCCGGACTCCACTTTTCCTGAAAAGGTCTTATGGTCCGGCGCGGGTTGGGTGCTTTGCCCCGAGTCTCTGCCGCTTTGCTTTCGCTCCCTTGTTTTTCCGAGGAATCTCACGCCATGGCGCTGTCGAGCATGACCGGCTTTGCCCGCAGCCACGGCGCGAGCGGGCCCTATACGTTCGAGTGGGAATTGAAGTCGGTCAACGCCAAGGGTTTTGATCTCCGGCTGCGGCTGCCGCCGGGGTGGGACGAATTGGAGGCGCATGCCAAGAAGCGCGCGAGCGAGGCGCTGGCGCGCGGCACGGTTTACGCCAATTTCAACCTCAAGCGCGCCAATGCGCTGTCGGCGGTACGCATCAATGAGGACGTGCTGGCTTCGGTGGTCAAGGCCGCAAGCCAGCTCGCCGGCAAGATCGATGCGGTGGCGCCGAGCGTCGATGGCCTGCTCGGCATCAAGGGCGTGATCGAGGTGGTCGAGCCCGAGAGCTCCCAGGAGGAGGATGAAGCGGCGAGGGCGGTAGCCGCCGCCTGCTTCGATGAAGCACTGACGAATCTCGTCGCGATGCGCAAGCGCGAAGGCGTAGTCCTCGGCCAGGTCCTCTCCCAGCGCATGGACGAGATCGAGGCGCTGGCCAGCAAGGCGGAGGCCGCTCCGGGCCGCAAGCCCGAGGCGGTCCGGGCGCGGCTAGCCGATCAGGTCGCAGCCCTGATCGAGACATCCGAGCGTTTCGACGCCGATCGGCTGACCCAGGAAGCGCTCTTGATCGCAGCCAAGGCCGACATTCGCGAGGAGCTCGACCGCATCGCCTCTCACGTCTCGCAGGCGCGCGAATTGATCGGCAAGGGCGGCCCCGTCGGACGCCGGCTCGATTTTCTGGCTCAGGAATTTCACCGCGAGGTCAACACCTGCTGCTCGAAATCGAACGACATCGAGTTGACGAACACCGCGCTCGAGATGAAGAACGTGGTCGAGCAGTTCCGCGAGCAGGTGCAGAATCTGGAGTGAGGCAATATGGCTGGGCGGCGCAGTTTTGACGGAGTGGAACGGCGCGGCCTGATGTTCGTGCTGTCCTCGCCTTCGGGCGCGGGAAAGACCACGCTGTCGCGCCTGTTGATGGAGCGCATGAAGGGCTTGCGCATGTCGGTCTCGGTGACCACGCGCCCGATGCGCCCCGGCGAGGTCGAGGGCCAGGATTATCTGTTCGTCGATCATGCCCGTTTCGAGGAGATGGTGAAGCGGCAGGAGCTCCTGGAATGGGCGAATGTGTTCGACCATCGCTACGGCACGCCGCGCGCGCCGGTCGAGGCCGCGCTCTCCGCCGGGCAGGACGTGCTGTTCGATATCGACTGGCAGGGGACCCAGCAGCTGCGCGAGAAGGCCCGCGCCGACGTCGTCAGCCTGTTCATCCTGCCACCCTCGGCGGCCGACCTGGAAAAGCGGCTGCATTCGCGTGCGCAGGATTCGAACGACGTGATCCGCCGCCGGATGAGCCGCGCCAGCCACGAGATGAGCCATTGGGCCGAGTACGATTACATCGTGATCAACCACGAGATCGACGAGGCGTTTGCCGAAGTGCAGTCGATCCTCAAGGCCGAGCGGCTGAAGCGCGAGCGCCGCACGGGCCTCACGACGTTCGTGCGCGAATTGCAGCGGCAATTGGAGAAATAATGTAGCGCGGCTCGCGCGGCCCCGCGCTCATGCGCTGCGCGGTCGCGAGCTCTCCAGCTCCTCATGCAATTGCTGCGTCAGTCGCGCCAGAAATTCCTCGATCTTCTCGACGTGTTCGCCGGGCTCGGTCTCGCTCATGGCAAGCGGGAGATCGGGCTCCAGTTCGGCCCGGTTCATCTCATCGAGATCCGCAATGCCGGGATCCGGCGCTAGCCGCGGCTCGTCGATCCAGGGCGGGCGGTGGGGGCTTTGCGCGCTTTCCCAGGCGGTGCGTTCGCGTAGCCAATCGTTGCGCCGGCGGCGGCCGAGGCGATAAACCGCGCTGCCGGTCAGGCCTGCCAGCGTCAGCGCACTGGCCGCGACGAGGGCAAGCTTCTGGATCGAGCCGATCTGCCGCTGCGATGGCGCAGCCGCCGCCGGCGGCGAGGAATCGGCGGGTGCACTGTCCTGCGCATCCGCGACCATCAGCGAGGTTTCCGGCTGCGAGGAGGGCAACGGGGCCGATGCCGCATCGGCAGCTTGTGGCCAGCGCGAGGCAACCGACGCGTCCGGCGCCGCCTCCGCGGTCGCGGCGTTGCCGACGGCCGCATGGTTGGCCGTCGCATTGGCCGAAGGGTTTGGCGAGACCGATGGCCATGCTGCGGCGCTGCCGCCATCCGTCACGCCGCTCTTCGAGACGATTTCCGCATGCGCGTTAGTAAATGAATGCGACGCGGCGGCATCGGTCGAGCGCGAGACCGGCCCGTCGGATGCGGCCGGCTTGTCGTCATCGGCGCGCGCTGATTTTTCCTCCGAGCCGCGCAGATACCAGCAATGCCGGCCTGTTCCGCGCTCGATATGATAATACCAGTGCTTGCCCTGGGCGCTGTCGCCCTTCGGTTCCGTCAGGCAATTGTCGGCGGCGCTGACACTGCGGGAGGGGAGCGCCATCGAAACGGCGGCCGCTGCGACACCGGCCAGAAAGGCCGAGGCGACTTTCGCTCTGACGTTGGACATACGCATCTCCGGTTACGCTACGCGACTCAAGGCTTGCTTCAGGCGATTTGGCTTGCCCCCAATCTCGACGAGAAGTTAGGTCGCAATGGGCCGCAAATCCGGAGAGGATTGGGCTTATTTCGGGCCGCTGTTCCCGCCCCCGAAAAGCCGGGATCGGCGCGCTATTGTCGCGTCGCCGACCAGCGCCCGGCGCAACCGTCTGAGCGCATATAGGTACCGCTTCCCGAATTGCCCGACAGGCGGCCGGTGGCGGTCAGCGAGATCCCGTCGTTGCCGACGGCGTGGGCATGATACGCGCCGTTTGGCGCAACAGTGCCACTTGCGCCGGGAGCGCTGACGCGGCCACCGGAGATCGTGATCGTACCGCTGCCGCTACCCTGGCAATTGGTGCCGATACCGACATAGGCCCAGACGCCGTCGAAATTGCCGCCGCCGGCGCCGCCCTTCCGCGCAGCGCTTGGTGGCGCTTCCGCCTCCGGCTTGCCGCGTCGCGCCGGACGCTCCGGTTCGACCGATCGCGAGTCGGGACGGGAGCCCGACACCGATTTGTCGTCATTGCCAATGCTGCCGCCCGAACTGCCTTGGGCCAGCGCGCCGTTCGAGCCGATCGCAACGAGCAGGATGGACACAAACGCCATTCCTGCCGGGACTCGGAAAGCGGATCGCATAATGAATGTTCCAATGCTTCAGGAGCGGTCCCTGCCGTCGGCGCAGACCGCATCGATAATACGGCAAGATTTGCCGGCCTTCCCGCATTCGTCAAGCGCTGCTTGCTTGGCCTTTTCCGGGGTGTCGCGCTGCAGCAGCGACCATGCCCGGCCTGAGGAAGGGACCGCGAAGGCGCCGCAACGGTCGCCGTAGAAACTCAGTTCGACCGCACATCTGCTCGCGCCGCAATTGCCTCGCGCGACATTCACGGCCGATCTGCGCGACTGATATTTCCAGGAGATGCCATATTTGTTCGTGTCGGGATCATAGACGATCGATCCCCAAGGCTTCGGATCGCCCATCTGGCGCAACCTGTTCAACAGGCCCTCGGTCGCCTCGCCGGTCGGGGCCAGCGACGCCCGCTGCTGGAATTGGGTGATGGCGCGCGCGAGAGCGTCCTTGCCGTCCGGCGTCTGCGGATCGAAATTGTGCTCATAGAGCCGCTCGCTCAACTCGGCCAGCAGGCCGGCATCGGTGAGCGGCACGCGATCGGGATCGGCGCGCAGCGGATCGACCGGCTGGGTGACGGCGACCTGCGGCGGCTGCGATTGTGTCTGCGGCGCCGGCGGCACGAAATAGAAGGTGCCGTCGATCGGCGAGGACGATAGCCAGGGTTGCTGGGCGTCGCCGGTCGCATGCTTCACGGCGACGCCCACCGCATTGAAGGCGTCGAAGATCGACAGCCCCGGCCGCCTGATCGTCTCAGCCAGCGCCTTGGTGTAGGGGCTGTGGCCGTCGCTGCCGTCCTGCGCCACGGCGCCGGGCTGGGTCGCGTAGGCGATCACGGTGCCGTCGGGCGCCTGCATCTGCGCAAGTCCTCCGCCGGTCGCGCGCAGGCCGCGGCCGCCGAACGGATTGTTGCGGCAGGCGTCGAGGATGACGAGATTTAATCGCGTGCCCGACGCCTGCATCTGATTGAGCACCTTGTTGACCTCGATCATCTGCCAGTCGACGTCGGTTTGCCGGGTGGGATTGGCACCGACGGGGACCAGATAGTTCTGTCCGGCGACCTGGACGCCGTGGCCGGCATAGTAGAATAGGGCGACATCGGCGCCGTCGAGCTGGCGGCCGAAGCGTTGCACCACATCGGCCATCGCATCCTTGTCAAGATCGAGCTGGGCGCCCCCGCCGACCAGGATGAAGCCGATGGCCGACAGCGTGTCGGCGATCAGCGCGGCGTCCTTGGCCGGATTGTCGAGCCGCGCGACGTTCCTGTAGGCGGAGTTGCCAATGACCAGCGCGACGCGCTTGCCGGCGGCGGCGGGCGAGGGCGAAATCAGCGCGAACAGAGCTGTCAGCCAGAGCAGCCGCCCAAACAGCCCATGTGCGTTCGCGCGAGCCCGTCCCATTCCAACCCCCGACAAGCCGTGCGGCTTAGAATATCAGCTGTCACATTGTCCGAACAAGCGCCGCGCCGGTCCTCGCTCGCTCGCCGGCACGCCCGCGCCCCGCGCATTCAAGATTGCCTCCAGGCCATTTCTCCCGCCTGTTTTCCGGCGGCGTCACTCCCGTGTTCTAGTTCTTCAAGACGATACGTCCTACCACTTTTCCGGCTCGCAACGCGTCGATCCATTTTTGCACATCGCCCATCGGCTCTTCCTGCATCGGCGTCGGCTTGATCTTGCCGGCGCGCGCCAGCGCCATCAGTTCGTGTCCCTCCGCCAAGGTGCCGACCATGAAACCTTCGATGGTCATGCGCTTGTAGATCCATTGCACCATCGGCAGGCTGAAATTGCCGCCCATCAGGCCGGACACCACGATCTTGCCGCCGCGCCCGACCACCGAGACCGCGAACGCCATCGACTTCTCGTTGCCGGCGAAGTCGACGATCTCATCAAACCCGCCCTCGCTCTCCCGGATCATTCGTTTGACGATGTCCGGCTCGGCCGGGTCGTAGGCCACGGCCGCGCCGTTCTGCAGCGCGGCCTGGCGCGCCGCGGGATTGAGGTCGGCAACCGAGATTTTCTGCTTGAACATGGCCTGCGCGAACGACAGGCCCATCTGGCCCACGCCGCCGAGCCCGATCAGCAGGAGATTGCGCTGGCGGGGCCGGTCGAGCAGGCGCTTGAGCGCGCCATAGGCGGTGACGCCCGAGCACATCAAGGTTGCGGCCTGGTTGACCGGCAAGGGATCGTAGTCGAGCAGATATTTGGCGTCCGGCACCAGCACGTGGCTGGCAAAGCCGCCGTCGATGGAGACGCCGAGAAAACGCTGCTTGATGCAGAGGTTTTCATCGCCATTGGCGCAATCGCGGCACTGGCCGCAACCGATCCATGGGAATACCGCCTTCTTCCTGCCGATCAGGTCGCTGGAAACTTCCGGTCCGACTTCGTCGACGACACCGGCAATCTCGTGGCCCAGGGTGAAGGGAAGCGTCATGCCGCGCGTGGTGTCGAGCCTCTTGCCGCCGCCGAGATCGGCATAGCCGTCCTGGATGTGCAGGTCGGAATGACACAGCCCGCAGCGCTCGATGCGAACGAGGACCTCCTTGCCTTGCGGCTTGGGCGTTTCGACGATGGTCTCGCAGAGCGGTGCATCGAATTTGACCAGCGATTGTCGACGCATCTGCGCCATGTTCACTTCTCCCTTATTTTTCGTTCCGTATATCCGTCAATTCGCGGGCCATGGCAACAAAGCCTGAGATCGGCACGGTCTCGGCGCGCCGGGTCGGGTCGACGCCGGCGGCGGCCAGCAGTCGCAGCGGATCGGCGGGCAGCGATTTCAGGCTCTGGCGCAGCATTTTCCGGCGCTGGTTGAAGGCGGCAGCCGCGACCTGCTCCAGCGCGCGGCGCTCGCAGGGTTCAGGCGAGAGGCGCGGCACCAGCCGCACCACTGATGACGTCACCTTCGGCTGGGGCACGAAGGCCGCCGGCGAAATGTCGAACAGG
>JAFAUV010000358.1 GCA_019243075.1 Bradyrhizobium sp. | reverse complement strand
GCGACGCGCTTCACCTTGAGCACCTTGAGGCAGTAGCTCCGCACCGCGTCGTCCCACTGGGTGTTGGACGGGGCGATGCGGAAGGCGTTGGGGTATTTCGCGGGGTCGATCAGGCTGTCGACCACGCAGGGGTGGATGTTCGGCATTTTCGCGCGCGCCATGATCGGAGTGGTGGCGAGCGCCTCGCCGGAATTGAGCGGCCCCCAGATCGCATGCACCTTCTGCTGGCTGATCATCTCCTGCGTGGCATTGACCGCCTTGGTCGGATCACCCTGGGTGTCGCGCATCACGAGCTCGATCTTGCGTCCTTTGACGCCGCCGGCTCCGTTGATGGCCTCGACCGCGAAATTGACGCCGCGATTGAAACCCTGCGTCGGCGCCGAGGCCGGGCCGGTGATCGCAGCCAAGCAACCGATCTTGATCGTTTCGGACTGCGCCATGGCGGACGCCGGGAAAGAAAACGATGCGGCACCCACTGCTGCGGCGCTGCCCAATAAGACCTCACGACGCGAAATAACCATCGAAAGCTCCCGTTCGTTTCCTTGTTCGGCGCCCGTTCGGCTCGCGGACGTCCGTTGCGCTTGTTGTTCTCGGCTGTGGCCGGTTCGTTCTGGCGGCGGGAGTTTGAGCCTGACGCGCGAAGAATGTCCAGAGCCCCGGGCGGGCAGAAAGTCGAAGCTCGCCGCGCTGCATGCATGCGTGCGCGATCAGGATGTGACTGTATTCTCGCGGCAGGATCTGCCCGAGTGATGCATCGTCGGCGTCCCTCCGAAACAAAGAGGGCACAGGGAAGACCGGGCGCTGGCCGCACCCGCAGCCTCGTGTGCAGTGAAAAAAGCACACGAGTTGGACTACAGGTTCGACCGGAACGACCCGGCCCTCCCTGCGCAATGGGTTACGGCTTATACGCGATCTCCCCGGTGTACCGGCTTGTTAGCCACCGTCGCCTCGAGACCATCGCTCAAGGCTTGACCCCAGCTTCGGGGGGACAGGACCACGCGATTTCGCCGTCCGCTCCAGTGATCGCTCGTCTGGCGATCCAAGGCGTCCATCGCATTCCGCACCCAACGTTCGTGACGATCGCGAAGCGTCCCTCTTGAAAGGGCGCGGAACGGGGCTGAACATACTGCCGATTCTACCTTCGGAAAAAGAGAAATATTTTTGCGAAACGGACTGGACAAGCCTTTCGCGTAATGCCCTGATTTGCCCGTCGGCTAATCACGGCGCCAAGAGCCTGCTCAGCGATTTGACCCGCTCGATTTTCGTCGTTCCCGGAAATCGGCACGACCATTTCTCCCTGTGGCAGAATTCAGCCCACCGACACCAACCCCTTTTCGCCCGTCACCATCGCAGCCCTGTTGCGCGGCAGGACGAAATGGATGATCATCGTCGCAATCACATAGACGCTGGCGCAGACAAAGAACACGACAGTGTAATTGTTGCCGGTGGCATCGAGCACGCGACCGACGGCGGCCGCGGAGAAGGCCGAGGCCAGCGAACTGATGCCGCCGCCCAGCCCGACGGCGGACGCGATCGCACCGCGCGGCATGGTGTCCGAAACCAGCGTGAACAGGTTGGCGGAGAAGCCCTGATGAGCCGCCATCGCCAGCCCGATCAGGACGACCGCGGCCCACATGTCCTCCACGCGCGGCGCCAGAAACACCGGCAGGGTGAAGATGGCGCAGACGAGCAGCGTGATCTTGCGGGCGGTGAACACCTCGATGCCGCGCTTGATCAGGGTCGAGGAAACCCAACCGCCCGCGATCGAGCCGACGTCGGTGAGCAGGTAGATCACGACGAGCGGCAGGCCCACGGCGAACAGGGTGACGTGAAACTTGCTGTTGAGGAAGCTCGGAACCCAGTTGTTGTAGAACCACCAGGCCGGATTGGTCAGCACCGCGCCAATGATGTAGACCCAGGTGCCGGGATAGGCCAGCAAGCGGCCCCAGGGAACCTTTTGCGCCGCAACTTCGGGATCGCCGGTGATGTAGGCCAGCTCGCCCGGCGACACGCGGGGATGTTCGGCGGGGCTGCGATAGGTCATCAGCCAGTACGCGACCCAGACGAAACCGATCGCACCGGTCACGTAGAAGGCGGCCTGCCAGCCGGACAGGCCGACGACCAACGCGCCGATCAAGGGCGCCAGCATCGCGCCGACATTGCTGCCGCTGTTGAAGATTCCGGTCGCCAGCGCACGGTCACGCACCGGAAACCAGGTGGCGATGGTCTTGATGCAGGTCGGAAAATTGCCGCCTTCACCAAGGCCGAGCGCAAGGCGGGCGACCATGAAGCCGGTGACCGACGCCACCAGGCCATGCGCCGTGGACGCCAGGCACCAGAGCATCGCCGCCGTGGCGAGGCCGAGGCGGACCCCGATGCGGTCGGTGAGCCACCCCATTCCGGCATAGCCGATCGCATAGGCGATCGAAAAGAAAAAGATGATATTGCCGAAGTCGGTCTCGCTGAAATGCAGATCACCCTGGATCGTCGGCTTCAGCACGCCGAGGATGTTGCGGTCCATGTAGTTGATGCTGGTGATGACGAACAACAACGCGCAGATGACCCAGCGGTAGCGCGTGGTACCTTTGGTGAAGGCATGCAGGTTCGACTCACTCATCAACTCCCTCCCGGCGACTCGCTTCTTGGCCGCTGTTTCCAACCGCGCTGCCCGTATCAGGTTCTTGCCGGAGCACGCAACTGCCGTTCGTGAGGCGCTGGTCGCTCCGGGCGGATACACTTCTACTAGAAGAGATTGCCGGCGCGGTCGACATTCTATTGAGCATCAATCAATTCATTTTCGACATCGTGTCGGGGCATCGAGACTTTTCTCTCGGACTTTTCTCTCGGGACTTTTCTCTCGGGACTTGGCTCTCGGGCAAATTGCGCGGCCAACTGCGTCGCCATATCGCCTGCGACCTGCCGCGCGATCTGCCGTTCAATGTATCCTGGTTCGCCAGTTGCGGTAAGCTTGCCCTCCGAACGGAGTGGGAGGGAGATTCGAACCGATGGCGCAAGATGCGGAGCCTGCAGGACCCCGGCCGCTGTTTCCTTCCCTCGCCTCCTATTCGCCGAGTTGGCTGCCCGGCGATCTGATCGCGGGGCTGACGCTCGCCGCGATTGCGATCCCCGAGCAGATGGCGACTGCCCGGCTCGGCGGCTTCGAGCCGCAGATCGGGTTCTTCGCCTTCATGGCGGGCTCGCTCGGCTTTGCCATGCTGGGCGGCAACCGTTTCCTTTCCTGCGGCGCGGACTCTACCATTACGCCGATCTTTGCCGGCGGTCTCGCCGCGCTCGCGGCGACCGGCTCGGCGGACTATCAGGCGCTGGCGATCGCGCTGGCGCTGATCGTCGGCGCCATGCTCGTGTTGAGCGGCATCTTCAAGCTCGGCGGCATCGCCAATCTCCTGTCGGTGCCGGTGACCGTCGGCTTTCTCGCCGGCATCTCCGTGCACATCCTGGTTTCGCAATTGCCGGGCGTGCTGGGACTGGCCGCGCCGGACGGGCCGACATTCGGGCGCATCGCCGTGCTCGCGCGCGAAATCGGCCAGGCCAACCCCTATACCGTGGCGATCGGCCTTGGCGTGCTGGCGGTGGTGATGATCTCCGAGAACATCAGCGCCAGGATTCCGGGCGCGCTGATCGGCCTCGTCGCCGCGACGCTCGCGGTGATTCTGGCCGGCCTCGAAGGCAAGGGGGTAAAAGTGGTCGGTACGGTGGCGGGGACGTTGCCGAAGCCGACCCTGCCCGATGTGACGCCGGAGCAATGGGCGCACCTCGTCCCGCTCGCCTTCGTGATCGCGATCGTGGTGATGGTGCAGACCGCCGCGACCACACGTTCTTTCCTCTCCGACCCCGACAAGCCCGCCGATGTCGACCGCGATTTTCTCGGCGCCGGTGCCGGCAGCCTGCTCGCCGGCATCTTCGGCGCGTTTCCGGTGAATGCGAGCCCGCCGCGCACCGGCATCGTCGCCGAGACCGGCGGCAAGTCGCAGCTCGCGGGCCTTGCCGCCGCCATCATCGTGCTCGCGCTGCTCGCCTTCGGCACCGGGCTGCTGCGGCAGGTGCCGGACGCGGCGCTGGGCGGCATTCTGCTGTTCGTCGCGCTTCGCATCATCCGCGTGAAGCAGATCGCCATGGTCTACCGGCAATCGTGGCCCGAATTCATTCTCATCCTGGCGACGGCAGCGCTGATCATCGTGCTGCCGATCCAGCAGGGCGCCGCGCTCGGCATCATCCTGTCGCTGATGCATGGCATCTGGAGCACGACGCGCGCCAAGCTGGTACAGTTCGAGCGCGTGCCGGGCACGACAATCTGGTGGCCCGCTTATCCGCATGCCGCAGGCGAGCGCGTGCCCGGCGTCGCCGTGGTCGGCCTGCAGGCGCCGCTCTCCTTCCTCAACGCGCCGACCTTCCGCAGCGAGGTGGCCGATGTTCTCAAGGCATCGGCGCCCAGGCTCCTGGTGCTGGAAGCGAGCGGCATGGTGGAAATCGATTTCACCGCCGCGCAGGTGCTCGCGGATCTGTTAAGGGAATGCCGCGAGAGCGGCGTCACGGTCGCGGTGGCCCGGCTCGAATCGGTGCGCGCGCAGGCCGCCTTCGAGCGGTTCAAGCTCTACGACATCCTGCCGCGGGAGCGCGTGTTTCACAGTGTCGACGAAGCGGTGCGGAAGCTCGGGAAGTAAACGCGACGGAGCGGCTCTCCGCCTCCGGTGGCAACCGGAAGCGCGCTGCCCCGTTCTGAAAGGAGAATCGCTCACGCGACCAGATCAGGATGCTCGCGCAACGCACCGTCGCGGATCGTGGGCGACTGGATGGCGCGAAACAGGACGCGCGCCGTCTTCATGTCTTGCGCCTTCAGGCAGAGCTCGACGATCTCCCTCACGGCGGCGTCGCGCATCAATTCGTCCGAGACCGTCATCGCGATTTTCATCGCGGCCCTGGCGGCGCGTCGGTAACGCGCGCTTTTCGCCTCATGTTTTTTCGCCGCAGCGCTTTCGCCGCGCCCGGCAGCGCCGCCGACCCATTCGGCGCTGGTGGTGGCGGAGCGGCAGATAGTGCGGATGCGCTCGGCCGCCTCGATGTCACCGAGCGGAGCCGGGACGGGCTCGTCCCAGATGTCCCTGGACTGTGCCTTGTTGAACCAACGCATCGCTGGCCCCCGCAGTGACGGGGTCAAGCATAATCCGGATACTCCGGAGGCGCCACCGCCGTCGACACCATCCTGCCGGGCCTTGAAGATGATTTGCGGGGCCCGTGCCTTATTTGGCG
Source organism: Bradyrhizobium sp. (assembly GCA_019243075.1). Lineage (GTDB taxonomy): Bacteria > Pseudomonadota > Alphaproteobacteria > Rhizobiales > Xanthobacteraceae > Bradyrhizobium. The sequence goes on along the minus strand of JAFAUV010000358.1, from coordinate 2,333 downwards.
CACTCTCCGCCGGGCGCATCAGCTCAGCTGGTGCGCTTTGCCCCGATCGTGTCGAATTGCGCCTTCTGCGCCTCGCTCAGCGTCGCGTAGAAATCCTCCAGCGCCGGCCGCACCCATTTGAGCGCGTCCAGCATCGCATCCAACCGGGTGTCGGCCGTCGCAAGCCGGTCCGGCGGGGTGAGATTGTCGTCCGGCTGACAATCGAAATTCAGCGTGTTTCGGGCGAGCGCGTCCATCCGGGACAGCACCTCGAGCGCGTCGCGCTGCGCGTCGCCGAGCTGCAGCTTCGACGCGATCTCGGAAGCCGGCCACGGCAGCACGTCCGGCGGCGCGCAGCTCTGGGCGGCGGGTACCTTGGGTGCGAATGGCCTGCGCTGATCGTTGAGCGCGGCGAGCTGCGCCTTCTGCTCGTCGTCCAGCCTCTCGTAGAACTCCTCGAATGGCGGGCGGATGCGCGCGATCGCGGCTTTCATCGCCTCGAGGCGCTGCTGCATCGCCGCCAGCCTGGCCGCCGGAGTTGCTGCGGTCTCGGTCGGACAGGTGGCGCGGATGGTCTTCTCGGCCTCGAGCGAGGCCCTGGCGAGGTCGTCGAGCACCGCGCGCTGCTCCTCGCTCGTCCGCACCGACTGCCTGATCTGTTCGATCGGCAGAGCGGCGAGCTCGCCCACGTCATCGCCGCAGAGCCGCTCGAGCGAGGGCTGCCTGCGAAACCGCCGGCCATGCGATGCCGACAGGTAACGGGCAAGCTCATCGTCATCGTAGGGGGTGAAGATCGCGGCATAGATGTCACGGTAGCCATAGCCCCAGAAGCCCATGCCGTCGCCCCAGAGCGCGTAGTCGTAAATGTCGTGATAGGCGAGCGGCCAGAACAGCGGCCCGACCCATCCATAGCCGCCGTCGCCATGCTGCCACCATCCGCTGCTGCCGCGGCCGCCGTGCCAGCCCGCCAGCGCGGCGCCGGCCGTGACCTGGACCCGCGCCAGCGGCCGCGTAACCCAGTCGGCGCCGCGGGCGAGGTCGGCGCGCGAGCCGGTCGCTTCATCACTGGCCAGTCGGATGTGCCGCCCGCGCCCGCCGCGCGGGCCTCCGAGCGCCATGGCGGCGACCGATCTCACGACACCGATCGGGCCGCCGCCGATCCGAATGTGCAGGCCCCTCGCCTGCGCCGTGCCCGCCGGCGCAATCGTCAGCAGCAACAAGGACGTTCCCAACGCGGCAATTCCGGACCGGAATTTCCACACGGCATCCTCCCTGCGCCTGCGCCGTTCAGGACAGGCCCTTACCCAAACGCCCGATGGAACCGGAAGTTCCGCCAGGCGCTAGGCCGCCGGCACGATCTTGCCGGGGTTGAAGATGTTGTGCGGGTCGAGCGCCTGTTTCAGCGCGCGCATGGTCTGCAGCGCTTCCGGGCCGAGTTCGGCCTCCAGATATTTCTGCTTGCCCTGCCCGATCCCATGCTCGCCGGTGCAGGTGCCTCCCATCGACTGGGCGCGCTCGACCAGGCGATGCATGAACTTCTCGCCGCGCGCCATTTCGTCCTTGTCGTCGACATCGCAGAGCAGCGAGCAATGGAAGTTGCCGTCGCCGACATGGCCGACGATCGGCGACAACAGCTTGAGCCGCTCCAGGTCCTGCTCGGTCTCGGTGACGCAATCGGCGAGCCGCGAGATCGGCACGCAGACGTCGGTCGCGACCACGCCCGCGCCCGGGCGCAGCGCCTTCACCGACCAATAGGCGTCATGCCGCGCCTGCCACAGCCTGGTGCGATCCTCCGGCCGCGTGGTCCAGGTGAACTCGCCGCCGCCGCATTCGCTCGCGATCTCGCCGAAATTGCGGGATTGCTCCGCGACCTCCGCCTCGCTGCCATGGAATTCCAGCAGCAGCAGCGGCGTCTCCGGCAGCGAGAGCCTTGAGTAATTGTTGCAGCAGCGGACCTGCTCGGTATTGAGCAGCTCGATCCGCGCCACGGGAATGCCGGTCTGGATCACCATGATGGTGGCCTGGCAGGCGCCGCGCACCGTCTCGAACGAGCAGCTGGCTGCCGCAACGGTCTCGGGAATGCCGCGCAGCTTGATCGTGAGCTCCGAGATGATGCCGAGGGTGCCCTCGGCGCCGATGAAGAGATGCGTCAGGTCATAGCCCGCGGAGGACTTCTTCGCCCGCGTGCCCGTGGTGATGATCTCGCCGTCGCCGCGCACGACCTTGAGCGCCAGCACGTTCTCGCGCATGGTGCCGTAGCGCACCGCGTTGGTGCCGGAGGCGCGGGTCGAGGCCATGCCGCCGAGCGAAGCATCGGCGCCGGGATCGATCGGGAAGAACAGGCCCTGGTCGCG
>JAFAUV010000203.1 GCA_019243075.1 Bradyrhizobium sp. | reverse complement strand
GCCGGCCTGAGAGCCAGCGTTGACGAGACGTTGAAGGAGTGGCGGGCGAAAGGAAACATCCGCCGGCTGTTCCGGCGCGATAAATCGCTGTGGACAGGTACCGATGAGGACAAATGGCTGGGCTGGCTGGACTGCATCGAAGAAGGGCGCGCCCGTATGGGCGAATACCGGGAATTCGCAGAAGAGTTGAAACGCGAAGGATTTTCCGACGCACTCCTCCTCGGCATGGGCGGATCGAGCCTCGGGCCCGAAGTGCTCGCCGAAACCTTCCCGAGAAGGAGCGGCTTCCCGAAACTGCATGTGCTCGACTCCACCGATCCCGCGCAGGTGCGCGCCATGGAGCAGAAGATCGACATCAAGAAGACGCTGTTCATCGTCTCCTCCAAATCCGGCGGCACCACCGAGCCGAACGCAATGAAGGACTATTTCTTCGAGCGCGTGTCGAAGGCGATCGGCGCTGAGAAAGCCGGCCATCGCTTCATCGCGGTGACCGATCCCGGCTCGTCGCTGGAGAAGGTGGCGGCGAAACAGGGCTTTGCCCGCACCTTCCATGGCGAGCCCACGATCGGCGGACGCTACTCGGTGCTGTCGCCGTTCGGGCTGGTGCCGGCGGCCGCCGCCGGCGTCGATGTCCGCGGCCTGGTCCATCACGCGCTGTCGATGGTGCGCTCCTGCGGCGCCGACGTGCCGCCGCATGAAAATCCCGGCGTCCAGCTCGGGCTCGCCATGGGCCTTGCCGGGCTCGAGGGCCGCGACAAGGTGACCATTCTTTCCTCGAAGAAGATCGCCGATTTCGGTGCCTGGGCCGAGCAGCTCATTGCCGAATCCACCGGCAAGGAGGGCAAGGGACTGATCCCGATCGACGGCGAGACGCTTGGCGATGTCGGAGCCTATGGCAACGACCGCTTCTTCATCGACATCCGCACCGAGGGCGAGGACGACGCCGACCATGATGCGAAGCTTGATGCGCTGGAGCAGGCCGGCCATCCCGTCGTACGCATCGTGATGAAATCGATCGATCATCTCGGGCAGGAGTTCTTCCGCTTCGAGATGGCGACCGCGGTCGCCGGCTCCATCCTCGGCATCAACCCATTCAACCAGCCGGATGTGGAATCCGCCAAGATCAAGACCCGCGAGCTCACGGCAGCGTTCGAGAAGACGGGCAAGCTGCCGGCCGAAACGCCGGCGATGTCCTCCAGCGAGGCCGATCTCTACACCGACGAGGCCAATGTCGCGGCGCTGAGGAAGCTCGGTGCCGACGGCAGTCTCGGCTCCTGGGTCAAGGCGCATCTTTCCCGCGCCCATGCCGACGACTATGTCGCGCTTTTGGCCTATATCGAGCGCGACGGCGCGCATATCGACGCGTTGCAGGACATGCGGCTGAAAGTGCGCGACCGCCGCCATGTCGCGACTTGCGCCGAATTCGGCCCGCGTTTCCTGCACTCGACCGGGCAGGCCTACAAGGGCGGACCCGACAGCGGCGTGTTCCTGCAGATCACCGCCGATGACGCCAAGGACCTGCCCGTCCCCGGCCAGAAGGCGAGCTTCGGCGTGATCAAGGCGGCGCAGGCGCGCGGCGATTTCGACGTGCTCACCGAGCGTGGCCGGCGCGCGCTGCGCATTCATCTGAAGGGCGATCTCGCATCCGGCCTGAAGAAGCTGGATGCCGCCATCGCCGAAGCTCTAAACTAGAAGGCGCCCGACAATGCAGCTCGGAATGATCGGCCTCGGCCGGATGGGCGGCAACATCGTCCGCCGCCTGATGAAGCATGGCCACACCACGGTCGTTTACGACAAGGACGAGAAGGCGGTCGCGGGGCTAGCGGCCGACGGCGCGGCTGGAGTCGGGGCGCTGGAGGATTTCGTCAGGAAGCTGGAGAAGCCGCGCACCGCCTGGGTGATGCTGCCGGCGGGGCGGATCACCGAGGAGACGATCGAGACGCTGGCGAGGCTGATGGAGGCAGGCGACGTCATCATCGATGGCGGCAACACGTTCTGGCAGGACGACGTCCGCCGCGGCAAGAGGCTGAAGGCGAGCGGCATCCATTATGTCGACGTCGGCACCTCCGGCGGCATCTGGGGCATCGAGCGCGGCTATTGCATGATGATCGGGGGCGACAAGGCGGTGGTCGATCGGCTCGATCCCATCTTCAAGGCGCTGGCGCCGGGCGCCGGCGACATCCCCAAAACACCGCATCGCGACGGCCGCGATCCGCGCGTCGAGCAGGGCTACATCCATGCCGGCCCCGTCGGCGCCGGCCATTTCGTCAAGATGGTCCACAACGGCATCGAATATGGCTTGATGCAGGCCTATGCCGAAGGATTCGACATCCTCAAGAACGCCAATATCGAGGCGCTGCCGGCAGACCATCGGTTCGACTTGGACATCGCCGACATCGCCGAAGTCTGGCGGCGCGGCAGCGTCATTCCCTCCTGGCTGCTCGACCTGACGGCATCGGCGCTGGCCGAGAACCACGACCTCGACAACTACTCCGGCTTTGTCGAGGATTCCGGCGAAGGCCGCTGGACCGTCAATGCCGCGGTGGACGAGGCCGTGCCGGCGGAAGTGCTGACCGCGGCGCTGTTCGCGCGCTTCCGATCGCGCAAGCAGCATACCTTTGCCGAGAAAATCCTGTCCGCGATGCGCGCCGGTTTCGGCGGCCATCGCGAGCCGAAGAAGCCCGCCTAAAAGGCCCGCCGATGCCCAACGGTCACAAGCCCGATCCCTGCTGCCTTGTCATTTTCGGCGTCACCGGCGACCTCACCCATCGCCTGGTGATTCCCGCGCTCTACAATCTCCTCGCCGGCAATCTCCTGCCGGACAATTTTTGCGTGGTCGGCATCGCCCGCAAGGGCATGACGGGCGAGCAGCTGGTCGAAAGCCTGATGACGGGCCTGCATCAGTTCTCCGCCCGCAAGATCGACGATACGCTGGCGAAGAAGCTGCTGTCCTGCGTCACCTGCATCGAGGCCGATCCGAAGGACCCCGCCTCGTTCGACGCCATGAGCAAGCAACTCGACAGAATCGAGGACGAGCGCAGGACCGGCGGCAACCGGCTGTTCTATCTCGCCACCCCGCCCAATGCCTTCCTGCCGATCGCCAGAGAGCTCGCCCGCGCCGGCATGATGGCCGAGAACGGCTCGTGGCGGCGGATCATCATCGAAAAGCCGTTCGGCACCGACCTGGAATCCGCCAGGCACCTGAACCACGAATTGCTGAAGCTGATGGACGAGCAGCAGATCTACCGAATCGATCACTATCTCGGCAAGGAGACCGTCCAGAACATCCTGGTGCTGCGCTTTGCCAACGGCATGTTCGAGCCGATCTGGAATCGCAATCACATCGACCATGTGCAGATCACCGTCGACGAGAAGCTCGGCGTTGGTCACCGCGGCAGCTTCTATGACTCCACCGGCGCGCTGCGCGACATGGTGCCGAACCATCTGTTCCAGCTGCTCTCGCTGGTGGCGATGGAGCCGCCGGCGCGGTTCGACGCCCATGCGGTGCGCTCGGAAAAGGCCGAGGTGCTGTCCTCGATCCAGACCCAAAGCGAGGACGAGGCGCTGAAGAACTCGGTGCGCGGGCAATATCGCGGCGGCAGGGTCGGCGATGTCGAGATCGAGGATTATCGCAAGACCGAAGACGTCAAGCCCGGCAGCACCACCGAAACCTACGCCGCACTGAAACTCACCATCGACAATTGGCGCTGGGCCGGCGTGCCGTTCTATCTGCGCACCGGCAAGGCGCTCGGCGTCAAGCGCACGGAGATCGCCATCAAGTTCAAGCAGGCGCCGTTTGCGATGTTCCGCGACACGCCGGTCGACCAGCTCTCGCAAAACTACCTCGTGATCTCGACCGAGCCGGTCGAGGGCATCGAGTTGCAGTTCAACACCAAGGTGCCGGGCCCCTCGATCGAGATCGACGGCGTCGAGATGAAGTTCCGATACAAGGATTACTTCAAGGCCGAGCCTTCGACCGGCTACGAGACGCTGATCTATGACTGCATGATCGGCGACAACATCCTGTTCCAGCGCGCCGACAGCGTCGAAGCCGGCTGGCAGGCCGTGCAGCCCTTCCTGGACGCCTGGAAAAAGGCCGGCGCCAAGGGGCTGAAGATCTACGATGCCGGCACCGAAGGGCCCGAAGAGGCGGACGAGCTGCTCGCCCGCGACGGCCGAAGCTGGCGCAAGCTGGCCTGACCATGGCAGCAGGCGATCCACGCAAGATCATCCCGGTGGCCGATACGGCGGTGCTTGCCAAGGCCGCGGCCGGGCTGCTGCTGGCACAAATCGCCGGCAACAGCGGCCGCATCGCCATCTGCCTCACCGGCGGGTCGAGCCCGAAGCAGCTTTATGAGCTGATCGCGACCGAGGCCTACCGCGACAAAGTTCCGTGGGATCGCGTGCACTGGTTCATCGGCGACGAGCGCTTCGTGCCGGTGAGCGATCCCAGGAACAACATGGCGATGGCACGCAACATCTTTCTCGATCGGCTCGCACCTTCCTCCCATATCCATCCGATCCCGACCGACGTGGCAAACCCGGATCAAGCCGCCGCAAGTTACGAGCGCGAGCTGAAATCGTTTTATGGCCGCGACGAGCTCGATCCCGCCCATCCCTTGTTCGATCTCGTGCTGATGGGCGTCGGCCCCGATGGCCATACCGCCTCGCTGTTTCCGGGCTATGGCGCGGTGGAGGAGACGGCGCGATGGGTGGTCGGCGTGCCCCAGGCCAATGTCGAGCCCTTCGTGCCTCGCGTGTCGCTCACCCTGCCGGTGCTTGCCTCCTGCCGCGAAATGCTGTTCGAAGCCGCCGGCGCCAGCAAGCGCGCGATCTTGACCCGGGTCTTCTCCGGCGAGAACCTGCCCGCTGCACGCGCGCGGTCGAATGGCGAGACGGTCTGGCTGGTGGATACGGCCGCGCTTCCGGAGGGTCTTGGTGGCCATTGAGCAACCGCCATGTGCGCTGATCGTGATGGGCGTGTCTGGCGCGGGTAAAACCACGATCGGCGAGACTTTGGCCGCGCGGCTCGGCTGGCCCTACGAGGACGCCGACAGATTTCATCCCGCCGGCAATGTCGCCAAGATGAGCGCGGGCCATGCGCTCAGCGATGAAGACCGCTGGCCCTGGCTCAAGGCGATCGCCGCCGAGATCGATCGGGTCTGCTCTGCCGGCAAGCATGTCGTGATCGGCTGCTCGGCACTGAAGCGGAGCTATCGCGACGTCCTGCTGCACGGTCGCGCCGACGTCCGCCTGGTCTATCTCGAGGGCACACCGGCCATGATCGCGGACCGGCTCAGCCACCGAAAGGGACACTTCATGCCGCCCGGACTGCTCACCAGCCAGTTTGCGACGCTCGAGCCGCCGACGCCGGACGAGCACCCGCTGACGGTCTC
>JAFAUV010000038.1 GCA_019243075.1 Bradyrhizobium sp. | reverse complement strand
CGGCTCTATGCCCGGCTCGAGGATGAATATGAGCTCTCAGAACGCGTCGAGATCCTGGAGCACAAGCTCGAGGTGATCTCCGATACCGCAACTACGCTCGCCGACATCATCGATGCCAAACGCTCGCTGCGGCTGGAACTGATCGTGATCTTCCTGATCGCGTTCGAAATCATCGTCACTGCCTATGAAATCTATGCGCGCGGCGGACATTGATCGGCATGGCATGCGGCCGCCCTCGCGGCGGCCTCGGCAATCGCGTCGCCTCGCCAGCGAACTTCCCGTTGCTCCGCCCAACGATGGGGTGATGGCTCGCCCTTACTCCAGTGCACTGACATGCCAGGTGGCGTGGCTGATCCCCGGCATCTTGGACAGATCAGCCACGACCCCGTCGAGGTCATCCGGCTCGACCGCAAGCGGCACCAGCACCGCGGCGACCTCGACATTGTCATTGGAGTGAAACACGATTCTGGTGTCGCGCACGGGATAGCTCGCGGCCTCCAGCCGCTCATTCAGGAAATCGCGCGCTTGGCCGGCCCGCTTCGAATCGGTGGTGATGCTGATCTCATAGGTCGCCTCCGACGTGCGTTCGTTCAGCGGGATGCGGTCGATCGCATTGACCAGCGGCCGCAGCAGCGTGTTGCCGGCCAGCACGAACAGCGTGAGTGCGGCGGATTGCGCCACCATGTCGGCGCCGGCGCAGGAGCCGACCGCGGCCGACGCCCACAAGGTCGCAGCGGTGTTGAGGCCGCGCACATTCATACCTTCCTTCATGATGGCGCCGGCGCCGAGAAAGCCGATGCCGGAGACGACATAGGCGATGACGCGGACCGCACCGTCTGCGCCATCGATGCGATTGGCGAGATCGACAAAGGCGGCCGCCCCGAGACAGACCAGTACATTGGTGCGCAGCCCGGCACTGCGCTGCCGGTACTGGCGCTCGGCGCCAATCAGCGTGCCCAGCACGAAGGCGGACAACAGGCTGACCAGCGTGTCGAGAAAGTCGTGGAGTTGGAAGGTCTCAATGAATTGCACGGGCAGGCTCCAATCGGGCAGCTAGCGAATACCGCGCTCAGCATTGCCGATCAACAAGATCGCTTTATGAGGGTCCGCTAACGACCACGTCGCAAGCACGCGCTCAGGCGGTGTTGCCGGCGTCGATGGTGAGCACGCTGCCGGTAATGTTGCGGCCGCCCTCGCTGAACAGATATTCCACCATGCGCGCGACGTCGTCCGCCTCCGGGAGGCGCCGCAGCGCGCTTCGCCCGGCAATTTTCTTCCGGCCGTCGACGCCGAGGCCGTGCGTCAGCTCGGTATCGATGAAGCCCGGCGCGATCGCATTCACGGTGATGCCGACCTTGCCGACCTCGCGAGCCAGCGAGCGCGTGAAGCCGGTCGCTGCCGCCTTGGTCGCGCCATAGACGGCAAGGCCGCGATAGCCGGTGGAGGCGATGACCGAGGAGATGTTGACGATGCGGCCCTCGCCGTCGGCCATCATGTGGCGCACGACGTATTTGGTCAGGATCACCGGCGACAGCACGTTGAGGCGTATCAGCGCCTCGATGTCGGAATTGTGCATGGTCGCCAGCAGGCCCTCGGTGCCGATGCCGGCATTGTTGACGAGGCCATAGATCGGACCGAACTCGGCGCGCAGCGACTTCACAAAGGCCGGAAGCGCGTCGATCGCGCTGAGGTCGCAGGAACGGAAATGCAGATTGCCCTGCTTCGCGCCACCGACAGCCGCGCGCAATTGGTCGCTTTCGCGCCGCGCGACCGCGATCACGTTGAAGCCGGCTTCGGCGAGCCTGCTGACGATGGCAAGGCCAATGCCGCGGCTGCCGCCAGTGACGAGGACGTTATGCATCGGCACGCGCCAGCTTTCCGGCCGGCGTCACCTCCAGCGCCTCGACGAAGCGGATCATCGCCGGCACCTTGTGAGAGGCCAGCGAAGCGCGGCAGCAGCTCAGGATCTCCTCGCGGATCTCCTTGCCGCGATCGGCGCTGCCGGCGGTGAGGATGACGTCGGCGACGACGATCGAGCCGGTGATCGGGCTGCGACGCGACTTGGCGCGCGACATGCGCACCTCGGCATGGCGATTGATGACGGCCTCGATCTCCTCGGGATGAACCTTCAATCCGCCGATATTGATGATGCCGCCGCGGCGGCCGACGAAATAATAGCGGTCGCCGCGCAGCTCCACCATGTCGCCGGTATCGACGAAGCCCTCCGCATCGGCGAGATAAGCGGCGCGCTTGCCGACATAGGCATGCGCCGCGCGCCCGGAACGGATGCGCAACGAGCCGTCGAGCACTTTCATCTCGACGCCGTCCCTGCCGGCTCCGATCAGGGTTGCCGGAAAGCCCTCGCGGCCGTCATCGACCGCAAAGCCGACGCCGGCCTCGGTCGAGGCATAGGCATGGCCGATCGAGGCATTCGGAAACGCCTGCGCCAGGCCGTCGAGCACCGCCTGGTCGGCGATCTCGCCGGACAGACGCACGTAGCGCGGCGCAAAGCCGGCGGCCGAGCCGCTCATCAAGAGCTTGCGCCAATGCGACGGCGTGCCGGACATATGGGTGACGCCGCGTGCCGACAGCCGCGCGACATGATCGGCAAGCGCTTCGCCTGGCTGCGACAATACCATCGAGCCGCCGCCGACGACGGCGCGGAGAAAAATCTGCAGGCCGCCATAGCGGCGAATGTCGTAGAAGGTCGCCCAGACCGGCGGCGTGCCGCGCGCCGGACCGTCGGCAATGATCGCGCCGCACAGGCCTTCCAGGGTGTGGCCGACGATCTTGGGAACGCCTGACGTGCCGGAGGTCAACATCAGCCATTCGGTGACCCGCTCGGTGCTGGGAAGCTTGAGAGCCGGCTTCGGCAGCCCGGCGCCGATGATCAGGTAGACCCCGGCGTTGCTCCAACGGGACGGCTGATCGGTGACGATGGCATCGATCTCGGCATCATCGATCAGGGCCGGAACGTGATGGGGATCGAGGTCGGGCGGGCACAGCAGCATGCGCCGGGCGACGCCGTCGAGCTCGATCATCGCGAGCGCCGCCATCAACTGCCCGCTCGTCGACAGCAACACCGATCGCCCCGACAGCTCGCGCAGACGTCCATCAAGGCAGGTTTTCGCCAGAAGGCCGGTCAGCGGCACGATCTGCCGCGCGTCGGAAATCGTGCGATCCTTCAGCTCCGGGCGGAGATGGTCGCGGAGCGCGAACAGCTCACGCGGGGACATTTTCGTAGGCCCGGACGAAATCGCCGACGGTCAGCGGAAATGCCGCGTCCTCCGAGATGGTAAACGGATCGATACCGAGGTCGTCCTCCAGCCGCGCAACCAGGATCGCGAAGGCGAGCGAATCGAAGCCGGTCTCGTGGAGCGAAAGCTCGTCGGCGAGCGGAGGCAACTGCACCTGCTGCTCCTCGGCCACCTGTTTCATGGCCGCGATGATTCTTAACCTGACCGACATGGGATGCCCCACTTTTTCGTTAAATCTTTGGCGTGCATCATAATGCGGAAATGTGAATCAACTGGGCTGCAAGGAGGAGCTTTTGCCGCGCTTGGTAAACGGGCCGCTGGCGCAACTGCGGAAGATCCGAGGATCGCCGAAAAGCTTTTGTAAACCCTAGAAGCGGATCGCGCCGTTCGCGATGCGCGCGTGGACTTCCGCATCGAGGGGAAGATAGTCGCCCGACTTGTGATCGCGGTAATAAAGCGCCTCGCCGACGGCGGCCGGATCGAACCCCTCGCGCATCAGAATCTGCTTTTTCTGCTTGAACGTCTCGGTGGTCTCCAGCGAGGCGCTGATGCGCAGGAAAAGCGGATGCGCGTAGGCCGGCAGGCGGCGCGCAAGATGGCTGGCGAGATGCCGAAAATCGAAGTCTTCCGCGATCACGATCGCGGCCATGCCGGCCCGCCCGTCATTGCCGGGAATTTCGACGCCATAGGTGGTGGCATCGAGCACGCCTTCGCATTCGCGAATGGCATCGCTGACTTCGCCGGTCGCGACGTTCTCGCCCTTCCAGCGGAAGGTGTCGCCGACCCGGTCGACGAAGTGGAAAAAGCCCTGCTCGTCGCGCCGCATCAGGTCGCCGCTGCGGAACCAGGCGTCTCCCCTGGCGAAGACGTCGCGCAGCACCTTGCTTTCGGTCTCGGCCTGATCGGTATAGCCCTCGAAGCGGCCGCCGCCTTCGTCCGCGTTGCCGATACGGCCGATGGCTTCGCCGACCTCGTTGCGGGCGCAGGCCATGCAAAGCCCGTTTTCGTCGCGCAGCGGCGCGCCGTTTTCGCTGTCGACTTTCACGATCGCGGCTGGGAAACGATGTGCGAGCAGCGGCGGAATCCGGCCGATCGCGCCGACCTTGCCCTCGACATTGTAGAGAGAGAAATTGCCCTCGGTCGCGGCGTAGAATTCAAGGATGCGGGGAATCGCAAAGCGCACCCGGAATTCCTCCCAGATATCGGCGCGGAGCCCGTTGCCCAGCGCCAGCCGCAGCCGGTGCCGGGTTTCAAACCCGGACACCGGCGCCTGCAACAGATAGCGGCAGAGCTCGCCGATATATTGAAACAGTGTACAGTCGAAGCGGACGAGATCACCCCAGAACTCCCTCGCCGAGAATTTGCCCGCGAGCGCCAGCGAGGCGCCGGCAAAAAGCATGCTGCAGGGGGCGACGACGCCGCCCACGGAATGATGGAGCGGCAGGCAGTTATAAAGACGATCATCGGGCCTGGCGTCGGTAAGCCCGGCGAACCAGCCGCCCCAGTTCAAGATGCGGCGATGACTGATGCTCGCGGCCTTGGGCAGCCCCGTGGTGCCGGACGTGTAGATCAACAGCGCCCGGTCGTCGATGGTGACATCGCGCCGCTCGGCGGAGGACAGCGGGCCGCCGTCGAGCTGCGCGAGCACGGCGCCCAGGCTCGTGTCCGTCCAAATCCTTGGCGCGCGCGCCAGATGCGGGCGCGCGGTCTCGAACATCTCCGCAAGTTCGCCGGCGAGGATCACATGAGCCGCCTTCGCGACATTGATGCAATGCGCCAGCGATTGCCCGACCAGCCTGGTGTTGATCAGCGCCGCGACGCCGCCGACCCGGCTGATGCCGAGCCAGGCCGCGATGTAATCCGGACGGGTCGGCATGATCAGACAGACGGTGTCGCCGCGCTTGATGCCGGTCGCAAGTGCCCAGCGGGCGTAGCGGTTGATGCGCTCCACCAGCCCCGCATAGCCGAGCGTCTCGCCGTCCGATGTCAGCGCGGGATGGTCGCTCTGCCGAGCCGCCCGATCCTCCACGATGTCGGCGAACAGACGCTGCGGATCGGACTCGATACCCGAGGTGAGTTCGATTGCCCTCAGCCACGCCTTGGCGGTGGACGGCTTTCCGCGCGGCGGGCTCTCATTCGGCCTGTCGATCACACCGGTTTTCATCGCTGGCTTGGCGTTGTTGGCAGCCTCTGTATAGACCGCGATGCCTGATCAGGTGTTAACCGGCACGATTACGCGATCGCCAACGGCGACTTAAAGACGCTCCCGAGTAAGGTTGAACTTACCACGCTGACGGGAACGCAATGCGCCTTGGCCCGATTCCTGCAATATCGCGCCTGACCATTCCCGAGCCCGTCATGATCAGCAAACGTGCATTGCTTCAATCCGCGGCAGGCGCCGGATTAACCCTGTTCGGTTGCGCCGGCCTCACACCGGCGGGCGCCGAATCGCCCTATCCCGCGCGCGCCGTGAGGTGGGTGGTACCTTATGCCGCCGGCGGCGCCACCGACGTGCTGTCGCGCCTGATCTGCCAGCGCCTCGGCGATGGGCTCGGTCAACCCTTCCTGGTCGAGAACAAGCCGGGCGCCGGCAGCAATATCGGTACCCAGGCGGTGATCGGCTCGGCCCCCGACGGCTACACGCTGCTCTTAATCTCTACCGCGAATGCCATCAACGTCTCGTTCGATCCGACCCTGCCGTTCGATTTTGCCAGGGGCATCGCACCGGTTGCGGGGATTGCCCGCATCCCGCTGGTCCTGGTCGTCAACAACGATCTGCCGATTCACAATGTCGGCGAGTTCATCGCCTACGCCAGGGCCAATCCGGGCAAGATGAGCATCGCCTCCTCCGGCATCGGCACCTCGCTGCATCTCTCCGGCGAATTGTTCAAGGCGCTGGCAGGTGTCGAGTTCACCCACGTACCCTACCGCGGCTCCGCACCGGGCCTGACGGATGTCGTGGCGGGACAAATCCAGGGCATGTTCGACAACGTCACGTCTTCGTTCGAGCTGGTGCGTGCCGGAAAGCTGCGCGCGCTCGGCGTCACCACTCGCGAGCGCTCGGAAGTCCTGCCCGACGTGCCGCCGATATCGGATACGCTGCAAGGCTACGAGACAAGTTCGTTCTATGGCGTCGGGGCGCCACACGATACGTCCAAGCAAATCATCGATCTCCTGAACAAGGAGATCAACGCCGCGCTGGCCGAGCCCGAGAGCAAGAAGCGCGTCGCCGAACTCGGCGCCATCGCGCTGGCCGGCGATGCGACCGAATTCGGCCGGATGCTCGCCGCCGAGACCGAGCGCTGGCGCAAGGTCGTGGAGTTGTCCGGGCGAAAAAAGGGTTAGCGGCGCACGTCATTGCGAGAGGGCCAGCCCCTGCAGCACCAGCCGATTGAGCCGCGCGGCGAAAGCAGCGGGATCTTCCGGCAATTCGCCATCGAGGATCTGCGCCTGCTCCAGCAGGAGCAGCGAAAGATCGTCGGCAATAGTCTTGTCGCTGCCCTTGTTGGCGATCGCCGCCACCAGGGGATGACGCAGGTTGATTTCCAGAATCGGCTTGCTGCGCATGCCGCGGTTCTGCTGCGACAGCAGCCGCTCCAGCTCGCGATCCGGCCCATGGCTGCCCGCCACCAGGCACGAGGCGCTGGTCGTCAGCCGCGTCGACGCCTTGACGTCGGTGACGCGCTCGCCCAGGCTCGACTTGATGATCGCGATCGTCTGCGCCTCGTCGGCGGCGGGCTCACCCTTGTCCTTGTTCTCTTCCAGCAGCGGGATCAGGTCGAAATTCAGATCGCCCTGGCTCAGCGACTGCAGCGGCTTGCCCTCGAATTCGAGCCGCGCCGAGGTCCAGAAGGCGTCGACCGGATCGGTCAGCAGCAAGACCTCGATGCCGCGTGCGCTCGCGGCCTCCAGCCGCGGATTGGACTTCAGCCGCTCGATGCTGTCGCCGACCAGGAAATAGATTTCGGTCTGGTTCGGCTTCAGTTCCGCGACATATTGCTTGAGCGTGCGCTTCTCGCCGGTGGTCGAGAAAAACCGCGACAGCGCCAGCAGCTTCTCGCGCCGCTCAAAATCTTCGTAGATGCCTTCCTTGATGACGGCACCGAACGCGTCCCAGATCTTGTTGAAATTCTCCGCATCCTTCTCGGCCAGCGTCTCCAGCTCGCCGACGACGCGAGTCGCGACCGCCTTCCTGATCTGCACGAGCTGCGGATTGTTCTGCAGCATCTCGCGCGAGATGTTGAGCGGCAGATCCTCGCTGTCGACCACGCCGCGCACGAAGCGCAAATAGGCCGGCAGCAGATCGGCATCGTCGGTGATGAAGACGCGTCGCACATAGAGCTTGACCTTGCCCTTGCGCGCCGGCTCGAACAGGTCGAACGGCTTGGTCGAGGGCGCAAACAGCAGCACGGCGTAGGAATAGCGGCCTTCGGCGCGATAATGCAGCGTCATCGCCGGCTCGTCGAAGGCATGAGCGATCGACTGGTAGGCTTTGGTGTAGTCCTCCGGCGTCAGCTCGGATTTGGCGCGTTGCCATAGTGCGCTCGCCGAATTGATTTGCCGCGGCTCGCCCTCATCCGCCACCAGCACGATCGGGAACTGGATGTTGTCGGAATAGGCCCCGACGATGCGCTCGATCTCGTGGGTCTCGAGGTATTTTTTGGCGTCCTCCTTCAGATGCAGCACGATCTCCGTGCCGCGTGCGACCCGCTTGGCGTCTTGCTCGTCGGCCGGCGCGACCTCGAAGCCGGCCCCTCCGGAGGAGGACCAGCTCCAGACCTCGCGCGAGCCGGCGCGGCGGCTGGTGACGATGATCCGTTGGGCCACCATGAAAGCGGAATAGAAGCCGACGCCGAACTGGCCGATCAGGCCGGCGCCATCCTTGGCTTCCGCAAGTTTCGCCACGAAGGCCTTGGTGCCGGAGCGGGCGATGGTGCCGAGATTGTCGATCAGTTCCTGCCGCTCCATGCCGATACCAGTGTCGGCAACCGTGAGCGTATTGGCTTTCTTGTCCGGGATGACCCGGATGTTCGGCGCGTCGTTCTCGCCGATCAGTTCGGGCGCGGCAATCGCTTGATAGCGCAGCTTGTCGCAGGCATCGGATGCGTTGGAAATCAACTCGCGCAGGAAAATATCGGTCTCCGAATAGACCGAATGCACCATCAGGTGGAGGAGCTCGGAGACCTCGGCCTGGAACGGCTGGGACACGGCGGCGGTATCGGTGGTGGTCATACGTTTGCCCGGGGAAATGATTGGGAAAACGTCGATATAGCGCCGCTATTTCTGCGATCAAGCCTCCCCCCGCTGGCACGGGCCGCCGGTCGCGCGCCGGCACCGCTTCGGTGGCCGACTCACGCCTGTACCCGCTCCCGGCCGAACAACTCCGCCGCGGTCTGAGGCTCAATCGCGGCCGGCACGCCGCATCAGCAAAAATGTTCGGGCACACCACCGAATATGGGCAGATGGAGAGCGATTTGCCCGCGCCCCTGCCGGTGACGCCGGCCATGCTCATGCAGCGCTCGCTCCGGCGCCATATGTGAGCCGACGAAAAAGTGATCGCGTGAGCGCGGACAATTGACGGGCGGGTGGCGTCGTCGTAACTCGTGCTTAACCGATTCGGCGTTGCCTGCTCTGCGAGGCGAATGCTCCACGCGCCCGCCTTCACGCGCCGACTTCACGCAAAGTCTATTCGGAGTTGATCGTGCGCTGCAGCTAGATTTGCCGCGTTGCGAACATAGATATTGCCCAACCTCTTGCACCGCTTGACGTCATGAATCTCTCCGCGAAGAAAATTCTCGCCGCGCGCAGCCTCGACCCGCGGGTGGATCTGCTGCGCGGAATCGCGAACTGGTTCCTGTTTCTCGACCACGTCCCCCACAACGTGGTGAACCTCATCACGCTGCGCAATTTCGGCTTCAGCGGCGCCACCGACGTCTTCGTATTCGTGACGGGCTATGCCGCCGCCATCTTCTTCGGCCGGATGGCACTGGAGCGCGGCTTTGTCGTCACCTCGACGCGGATCCTCCGGCGCCTGTGGCAGCTCTATGCCGCTTATGTCGTGCTGTTCGTGATCTACATCGAGATCATCGGCAACGTCGCCGCGCAATATGCCACCACCGAAATCATCGACGAATACAATGTCATCGGCATCGTCGATCATCCGATAAAGACGCTGATGCATGGCTTGATGCTGCAGGCGAAGCCGCTGAATCTCGACGTGCTGCAACTATTCATCGGGCTGCTCGCGGCTTTCCCGCTGGTGCTGTGGGCCATGATGCACCGACCGAATCTCGCGCTCGCCGGCTCGATTGGCCTCTATGTCGCCTCGCGCCTTTTCGACTTCAGCCTGCCCTCTTTCCCGACCGGCACCTGGTACTTCAATCCGTTCTGCTGGCAGCTCCTGTCCGTGCTCGGCGCCTGGTTCGCCTTGAGCGGGCCGAAGCTGATGTTCGCATTGCACCGCCTGGCGCTGCTGCGCGCGGCGGCCGCGACCTACCTGGTGTTCGCGCTGGTGATGACGCTGGCGGCGCATGCGCCGGCACTGGCCGCCGAACTGCCGGATTTCGGCATCAGCCTGTCGGCGAACGACCGGGAAAATCTCGCCTCATACCGCGTGCTGCATCTGCTCGCGCTGGCGCTGCTTTTCACCTATTTCGTTCCGCGCGACTGGGCGCCGCTTCGCTCGAAGCTGCTGCAGCCGGTGATGAAATGCGGCGAGGAATGGCTGACCTCGCTCTGTGTCGGCGTGTTCCTGTCCTTTGCCGCACATTTCCTCCTGATCACCGGACCGAATTCGGTGGCCATGCAGCTCCTGGTCAGCGCGATCGGCATCGCCATGATGACCGCGATCGCCTATTACATATCCTGGTCGCGCCGGCAGGATAGCAGGCCGGTGCTCCGCGCCGGAGCGTGAAGCCGACCGATCAGAGGTTGCGCTGCGCGCGAATTTGCCGCATCACCGAATGCCGACAAACGTCATCCAATGCTGCCAACGCTCACGCCCGGCTCGATCGCGGCGATGTAGCGTCGCACCGAGGCGTCGAAGGCTGCCTTGGCGTCGCCGGCAATATTGCGCCCCCACCAAGCACCGTAAACCCGATTGAACGCCAGCGGCGCCACGACATCGGCAATCCGTTGCACCGCGGCGGCGTTGAGCGGGATGTAGTTCGGAAAACTGTACATGAAACTGACCGAGCGGCGGTCCATTCCGACCATCGCGATGTCGCCGGTGAAAAGCGCGCCCTGGCCTGCCGCGCCATGGCGCCAGTGCAGGATCGTGCCGCCGGCAAAATGCACTCCCGCGCGCAGCAATAGCATGCCGTCCGACAGACTGAGGCTCTCCCCGCTCCAACTCACGATCGAAGCATGCGGTCGCGTGATCCATTGCCGATCGTCGGCATGGAGATAGACCGGCGCGCCGCCGAATGCCTCGCTCCAGTCGGCGACGGCGCCATAGAAATGCGGATGCGAGACCGCGATCGCTTTCAGCCCGCCGAGCGAGCGGACATGGGCGACCGCCTCATCGGTCGCGAGCGGAATGCAATCCCACATCACACAACCATCCGCTTCGCGCAGGAGCAATGCGCGCTGGCCGATGGCAAAGGACGGCTCCATACCCAAGCCGGGAACGCCGAGATCGTCGCGCCAGACCACCCTGTGCGATCCCGCCAGCTCCTCGCGGGCGAGCCAGCGCTGGCCCTTCCAATTCACAAATTGCCGCGCGTCCTCGCAGATCGGGCAGGCCGCCGGCGGCGCGTTGCTATCGGCAAACTGCGCACCGCATTGCTCACAGGTCCAAGGCGACATCGGGCAACTCCCATCTTGGTGCGAATCTGGCGGCCTTGCCGGTTCGAGAGCTCCGGCGCCAGCCGAGGAACCAATTCGATGCGGCGAGGTTGAGGCTGATGTTGCACATTCACCGCGGTTGAAAGCCACCGCGCGCCTGGGCCTTGATCCTGACACGCCAGTCCGATGGCCGCATGAAAGCGCGACATAAATACCCGATCGACCTTTGGCCGCTGCTCGCCCTGAACTTCTTCATGGCGGACATGCAGTCCGGCATCGGCCCATTCGTCGGGGTATTTCTGCTCGAGCGCGGCTGGGCGAGCGGGCTGATCGGGACCGCGCTGACGATCGGCAATGTCGCGGGCATGCTGATCACCACTCCGATCGGCGGCTGCATCGATGCCACCAGCCATAAGCGGGCGTGGATCGTCGTGCCTGGCGTCGCGGTGGTGGCCGCCTCGGCCATCATCCTGGTCTCCCAGCAATTCTGGGCCGTCGCCGCTTCCCAGATCGCCACCTCGGTCGCCGGCGCGGCGATCGTGCCCGCAGTGTCCGGCCTCACGCTCGGCCTCGTGAAGCAGCGCGGGTTCAATCGCCAGAACGGCCGCAATCAGGCCTTCAATCATGCCGGCAACATGGTCGGCGCCGCGGCCTCCGGCTATCTCGGCTGGCGCTATGGCTATGTCGCGGTGTTCCTGCTCGCCGCGCTGTTCGGCGCCATTTCGATCGCCTGCGTGTTGATGATTCCGCACCGGGACATCGATCACGGCGCGGCCCGCGGCACCAAGGAAGATGATCCCGAGAGCCAACCCAGCGGATTTTCCGTCCTGCTGAAGCACAAGCCGCTTCTGGTCCTTGCCTTCGCGCTCGCAATGTTTCATCTCGGCAATGCCGCAATCGTGCCGCTCTACGCCCTTGCCGCGGTGAGCGACCGGGTCAATGGGCCGAGCTTCGTCGCATCCACCATCGTGGTGGCGCAAGCCGTCATGGTGATCGCCTCGGTCATCGCCATGCGCGCGGCGGAAGCGCGGAACTACTGGCCGGTGCTGCTGGCCTCCTTCGCGGCGCTGCCGCTTCGCGGCATCCTGGCTTTTGCGCTGTCGGGATGGTGGGGCGTGCTGCCGGTGCAAATCCTCGACGGCATTGGCGCCGGCCTGCAGAGCGTCGCCGTGCCCGGACTGGTGGCGCGCTCGATGAACGGCACCGGCCGCATCAATCTCGGCCAGGGCGCCGTGATCACCGTACAGGGCATCGGGGCCTCCGTGAGCCCGGCGCTCGGAGGCTGGGTTGCACAATATGCCGGGTACCAATCGACCTTTCTGCTGCTGGGCAGCTTCGGATTGATCGCAGTCGCCTTGTGGATCGCGTGCAGGTCCATCGTAAGACAGTATTAGCCGTTCGCTTTTCTGCCGAAGCCTATATCTGCGGGCCGGACTGGGTGAGCTCGCGCTCGGCGCGGAACACGTTGCTGTAGAGGTTCGCGATCCATTGCCGTCCGCTGGAGGTCACGTTGAGATAGCGGATGGCGGTCTGGATCTGCGGCGCGACGTTCTTCCAGTAGAATTGCGGGTATTTGTAGACGACGTCGGCGGGCGTCTTGTAGCCCAGTTTCTGGTTCAGGCCGATTTCGTCGAACTCGTAGAACAGCGCGTTGGCCTTGCGCATGTAATTGGGATCGCCGAGCTGACCGATCAGGTCGGCGGCGCGGAGCAACAGCCCTTCTTCCTCATTGAGGTCGTCGGTATCGGCATTCGACGTGGTCGTGACATAGGGGAAACGGGTATATTCGATGGCGCGCGCAATGCGGTCCGCGTCGAGATAATCCAGCGTGTCGAAGCGCTC
>JAFAUV010000299.1 GCA_019243075.1 Bradyrhizobium sp. | reverse complement strand
GTACCGCTGAACTGGGCGGCGAGGCGCAATTCGTCGGCCTGCCAGAGCGGTATGGCGACATCGTCGAGGAGATGCGTCTGGTCAACCGACGGCCGCGCACCGTGCGCAAGGCATTGAATCCGGTGCTGGCAATGCTCGATGCGATCGGACGCAGCGCGGTCGACGCGCGGTCCGAGTTGATGATCGTCGTTGACATGCTGGGGGCGCTCGCGATCTCGCTTGCGCGTGTCGCGCTTCGTCCGCGAACGTTTCGGCTGACGTCAGCCGTCCATCATCTTTACCGCGTCGGCTGGCAGGCCGTGCCGATCATCGTTCTGATCACGTTCCTGATCGGCGCAATCATCTCGCAGCAGGGCATTTTCCATTTCCGCCGCTTCGGCGCCGACATTTTCGTGGTCGACATGCTCGGCGTGCTCGTCCTGCGCGAAATCGGCGTGCTGCTGGTGGCGATCATGGTCGCGGGACGCTCGGGCAGCGCCTACACCGCCGAGCTCGGCTCGATGAAGATGCGCGAGGAAATCGACGCGCTGCGCACCATGGGCTTCGATCCGATCGAGGTCTTGATTCTGCCGCGGATGCTGGCGCTGATCATCGCGCTGCCGATCCTCGCCTTTCTCGGCGCGATGGCGGCGCTCTATGGCGGCGGCCTGGTCGCCTGGCTCTATGGCGGCGTCGATCCCGAGGCCTTCCTGCTGCGCCTGCGCGATGCGATCTCGATCGATCATTTCATCGTCGGCATCATCAAGGCGCCGGTGATGGCCGCGGTGATCGGCATCGTCGCCTGCGTCGAGGGGCTTGCGGTGCAGGGCAGCGCCGAATCGCTCGGCCAGCACACCACGGCTTCGGTGGTGAAGGGCATCTTCTTCGTGATCGTCATGGACGGCCTGTTCGCGATCTTCTTCGCCTCGATCGGGATGTGACGATGGCCGAGCCGGCGCAACCGATCTCCGACGCCATCATCCGGATCCGCGACATTACCGTTGAATTCGGCTCGACGCGGGTGCTCGACGGTCTCGACCTCGACGTCAAGCGCGGCGAGATCCTGGGTTTCGTCGGACCTTCCGGCGCCGGCAAGTCGGTCCTGACCCGTACCATCATCGGCCTCGTGCCGAAGGTCGCGGGCCAGATCGAGGTGTTCGGCGTCGACCTCGACAGGGCCAATTCAAACCAGCGCCGCGCCATCGAGCGGCGCTGGGGCATCCTGTTCCAGCAAGGCGCGCTGTTCTCTTCATTGACCGTACGCCAAAATATCCAGTTTCCGGTGCGCGAATATCTCGATGTCACCCAGCGCCTGCTCGACGAGATCATGGTGGCCAAGCTCGTGATGGTGGGCCTCCAGCCCGAGGTCGCCGATCGCTTTCCATCCGAGCTTTCCGGCGGCATGATCAAGCGCGTGGCGCTGGCGCGTGCGCTCGCGCTCGACCCGGAGCTGGTCTTCCTGGACGAGCCGACCTCGGGCCTCGACCCGATCGGCGCCGGCGAGTTCGACGAGCTGGTGCGGACCCTGCAGCGCACTTTGGGGCTGACCGTTTTCATGGTAACCCATGACCTGGACAGCCTTTATACCGCTTGCGACCGCATCGCCGTGTTGGGGAACGGCAAGATCATTGCCGCAGGATCGATCGCCGACATGAAGGCATCCCAGCATCCCTGGTTGCGGCAGTATTTCAACGGCAAGCGCGCCCGCGCCGTTGTGAGCTAGCGTTATGGGCCTGCAGGCGGAGTAATGGATGGAAACGCGGGCGAATTACGTCCTGATCGGGTCCTTCACGCTCGCGGTGATCGCGGCCGCGTTCGGCTTCGTGCTGTGGTTCCAGAGCCTCCACACCACCAAGCAGCGCGATCCCCTGCGCATCATCTTCGAGGGGCCGGCCGCGGGCCTGCGCAACGGCGGCAGCGTCAATTTCAACGGTATCAGAATAGGCGAAGTCATTTCCGTCAAGCTCGACAATCCGCGGCGGGTGGTCGCTTTGGCGCTGGTCGAGAAGAACGCCCCGATCCGCAAGGATACCGTGGTCGGCCTGGAATTCCAGGGCCTGACCGGCGTCGCCGCCATCTCGCTGAAGGGCGGCGAGGAGACGGCGCCGCCCGTCCCGCTCGACGAGGACGGCATCCCCGTGCTGACCGCCGACCCGAACCGGCTGCAGGACGTCACCGAGGCCATCCGCGGCACGCTGCAGAACATCAACAAGATCGTCGCCGACAACCAGATCGCGGTGAAAAACTCGCTCGGCAATCTCGAAACCTTCACCCAGTCGCTGGCGCGCAACTCCGAGAAGATCGACAACATCATGGCCCGCCTCGACGGCGTGATGGGCAAGGCCGACAATCTTATGCTCGGCCTCAACACGCTCGCCGGCGGCAAGGAAGGCGGCGAATTGTTCCTGGCCGTGAAGTCGATCCGCGAGCTGGCGGAGGATTTCGACAAGCGCTCCGGCGCCTTGATGACGGACGGCCGCAAGACGCTCGGCGACATCAGCCGCGCGGTGAACAATTTCGACCGTAACCCGACCCGCGTGATTTTCGGCGCGAGCTCCAGCAGCTCCAGCAACGCACAGGCCGCCCAGCCGGCGCCGACCGGACAGCGGCGGCAGTAGCGCGGGCGGCAGGCAAGCGCGGCGGCTCACCTCGCGCGGCTCGATTTCTGATTCAACTGTCAAACAGCTATCGGGCCTCATGGTTCGAGACGCACGGCGTTGCCGTGCTCCTCACGATGGGTTTGGCATCGGACCACTTGCATTATCCTCATCCGCGGCTCGAAGGAGCCACGACGTCAACGGAGCCATACGCAAGCATCCCCGCGGCAGCATCTGCCCGAGTCTTGCCGTAGCCATCGCACCCTTGAGAATGGAGGGCGCAGGGAATGCCGGGTGCAGGCCGCACCCATGGCCCGCCTGCAACAAAAAAAGCAGGCGGCAGTCACCACAGGTCCAGCCGAAGCAACCGGCATTCCCTGCGCGATGGTTTATGGCTTATACGAGCTCTCCTCGGTGTCCGGGCTTGTTAGCCACCGTGATTTGCCGGATCATCGCCGACAAACTCGATCCCAGCGTCGGGGGATCAGGACCACACGATTTCGCCATCCGCATCGGCATCGCTCGTCGAACGATGCCTCAGCGTCCATCGCGTCCCGCTCCCGACGTCCGTGACGATCGCGAGCCGCCCCTCCAGTGGGTGCGGGATGCGCAAGGAAAACCACAAATTTCTGGAAAACGGAAGTGGAATTTTTGTGGCGCGAGGCCGATGCGCGAGATCGGCCTGAGATCGCTCGATGAATTCGATTTCTCGCGCAGCGGATTTGCGGCTGGAAAATCGCCTTTCCAATGCCCGCGGCGCGAAAAATCGATCAAGTGATTTGCCCGAAGGCAAATCACACGATGCAGCGGACTTCGCCTTCGAACTGACCGAACGCTCGATCGATGATCCGGCAAGCGAAGCGGATGCTTTTTGGTCGCTCGCGCAGTCGGTGCCTGGTCGGAAGCCCGATGTCCCTTCCGGACTTAACAATTGTTAAGCCGGCGCAGCGCAGCGTCGCAGTTTGGCGGGCATCAACAGAAACTCGCGCATCGCCCGCTGAAGTTTAACCTTTGTTGAAAACAGCTCGGCTCCGCTGTGCTTTGTCAGCCTGCGCGCGTTTCGTCGCGCGCGGGGACCAATTTAGGCGATGACGGATACGACGATAGCGGCGCTCATCCAGCGCCTTCGCACAACGACCGGCGCCAGCGATGATGATCTACGTGCCCTGGAAGCCTTGCCCTACACGCTTCGAAATTACCGCGAGAACCAGTCCATCCTGCGCGACGGCGACCGCCCGAGCGAGTGCTGCGTCATCGTCGACGGCTTTTGCGTCCGTTCCAAGACCATCGAGGACGGCAAGCGCCAGATCTTGTCCATTCACATCCCGGGCGACCTTCCGGACTTGCAGAACCTCCATCTGGCGACCATGGACCATGATCTGGTCGCGCTCTCGAATTGCGCGCTCGCCTTCATCGCGCATTCGGCCATCCGGGATCTCATCCGCAGCCGGCCGACCGTCGGCGACATCTTCTGGCGGGACACGTTGCTCGATGCCGCGGTTTTCAGGGAATGGATCGTCAATGTCGGACAGCGTGCGGCTCACAACCGCCTGGCGCACATCATCGTCGAGCTCCGCGAAAGGCTTCGCATGGTCGGCCGCGTGACCGGCGATGCATTCGCGATGCCCTTGACGCAGGAGCAGATCGGCGAAGCCATGGGCGTGACCAGCGTTCACACCAACCGCATCCTGCGCCAGCTCCGCCTCGACGGCGTGCTCGAATTTCACCGCGGGACGGTTAAAATTCTCAACGAGCACAAGCTGCAGGAACTGGCTCAATTCGACGGCCGTTATCTTCATTCATCGCCAAGCACCTGAGGCTCGGCCATGGCACGCTTCCATTTCGATATTCACGAGAATGACAGGTTCATCGAGGACGAAGAGGGACGCGATCTCGATGATGACGAGGAAGTCCGGCGACTGGCCCTCGCGACCGGGGCGTCCATCGCACGCGATGCTTTCGTAGAGGGCAGCGCGAACCGCATCGTGATCGACGTCCGCAAGGACGATGCGCCCTTCATGCGCGTGGCGATCTCGCTGTCCCTGGAATAGCAGCCGTTGCCGGTTTCGAGATGCCCTCGGCCGGAACATGATGGGGGAACGCAGGTGGCGTAAATTACTCATCCTGCGCCATTGGCTAACGGTAGTTGTCCGGAATCCACAAAAGCCTGCTTGCGTGTCAATCAAGGGCACTCAATGAGGATGCCTGCCATGGACACTCACGCCATTCACCTGGTCAGGGTAACGACCGACGATCGCACGCATCGGCTCTGGGCCGCCGCAACCTCGCGCGAGGAAGCGGTCGACCGTGTTCTGGATGCCATTCCCGAGGGGTGGGCCGCCCGGCTGCTGGAGCCATCATTGCCGCCACGCGAAGCGGCCGTCCAAGGCATGCGGCCCGGCGACGTGCGGGAATTGCGCGACAAGCGCTCCGCGACGAGACCATGATGTCGATTGCGACGTATCGCATCAAGATCTCTTCGCCTTGTTTGAGCATCATCCTTTCGGAAAACCGGTTTCCACTTTTGCGGATCATGTTCGCGCGAGCCAGGCCGGCTTGCCTGTCCGGCTTACTGCCAACGGTGGTGGTGCCGGCGCCATAGGTGCGGCCGATACCATGCATAGCCGGCGCGGAAACCTTGCTGATAGCTTTGCGGGCCCCGATACGGATTTCCCGGACCATAGTTTTCGCAGTTGGCGTTGGGATAATATTGGGCGCATTTGCCCGGATTGGTGATCACTTCCTGTGCTGCAGCCGGCGCGGCCAGCGCGGCAAGCAGAAGCGCGGCGGCGCTCAAAATCTGATTTCTCATGGTTTCCGTCCTTCGATCGGTGATGAGAATTGAACCGGCCGCCGGCGCCTGCGTTCCTACGCCAGCCTCCCTATGCCCGCCTCCTTCCCTCTGCCAGGCTTGGGCGGCATCACCGTGCGAGAACGATCCATCGGCCGCGCGGCATCTACGCACCTTCCGTGCCGCCCAGCTTCTCCGCAATCGCAGCTTCCACTTCGCGTGCCAAAGCGCTGAGGTGCTCTGCCAACCGCGTAAACAGCTGCCGCTTCTCAGGATCGGTGGCCAAGTCCCGGATCAAGGCGCATTCGGCTGCGTCCGTGCGCAGCTTTTCGAGATGCGCTCTCATGTCTTGCATCGAGTGTCCCCCCGCTGCCCGACAGAGATTAACAAGCCGTCGCGGGGCCCGTCCCAACAAATGTTAAGTGTGCGCCGCACTCCCACAGGAAAACAGCCGGCAGGCCGGAAGCCTCCGCTTCATCTGGCGGTCAGCGCCGGCCTCATCCCAGCCGTCCTGCCGCGTGCGCGAGCAGGGTGTAGACCAGGCCCGTCTCCGAGGTGAGATGGCTGCGCAACGCCTGCGGGCCGCGGTCCTCGCGCGCGACCTCGTCGAGCAGCCGCTCGAACTCGGTGATGTAGCGGTCGACCGTCTGCTTGAAGGCGCGGTCGGCGCGGTATTTGCGGGCGACCTCGTCGAACGCCTTCTGGCCGGCGGGCGTATAGAGGCGCTTGGTGAACGCCTTGCTCTCGCCGCGCTGGTAGCGGTCCCACATCTCCGCCGCGAGATTGCGGTCCATCAGCCGGCCGATGTCGAGCGACAGCGACTCCAGCGGATTGCCGCTGCCGCCGGCCGCGGCCGGCTGGGGGGCGCGTCCGCGCGGCGGCAGCACGTCGCGGCCGGGGCCGCTGTCGGCGCGATTGAGCAGGTCCGACAGCCAGCCGTCGCCGCGGCCCTGGTCGGCGGGGCTCACCGGCGGTGCCTCGGTGCGGCGCGAGGGCATGCCGAGATCGGGCGGGGGCAGGCTGGAGGCGCTGCTGCTGGAGCCGGTGTCGCGCATGCGCGCAGGCTCGCTGCGGCCGCCGACGGCGGCGGCCATCACCGGCTCGTCCTGACGCTGTGCAGCGGTACGGTTCGAGACCACGTCCATGCCGCGGCCGTGATGGGCGACGATGCGGTTCAGCTCGGCGAGCGCCTCGATCTGGTCGACGATCACCTTGCGCATCTGGGCGGTGCTTTCGGCGGCCTCCTGCGGCATTTCCAGCACGCCGCGGCGGAGCTCGTTGCGGGTCGCTTCCAGCTCGTGATGCATCTCGGCCGCCATCTGCTTCATGCTCGAAACCAGTGTCGCGAACTTCTCCGCGGACTGCTTGAACATCGAGTCGGCTTCGTCCGTGGTCTGCCGGTAGATGTCGTGCATGGCTTCCACGGTCTGGCGGTGCTCTTCCTCGGATGCGGCGCGGACGGCCTCGAACTGGCGGCTGATGGCAGCCGAGCCGGCGCCGGCGGTCTCCGCAACCACCCGGGCGATGTCGCGGGCGCGCTCCTCGGCGGCGGCGAGCGATTCATCGAGCAGGCCCGTGAAGCGCGACAGCCGCTGGTCGAGATCGGCGGTGCGCAGGTCGATGGTGGTGACCAGCGATTCCAGCGTGGCCTTGCGCTCGGCGACCGAAGCGGTGGTGGAGCGGTTGGCCTGCTCGACCACGGCGGCGGCTTCGACGAGGCTGCGGCCGTGGCTGTCGAACTGGGCCGACAGCGAGCCGAGATCCTCCAGCGCCTTGGCGGTCTTGTCGTTGAAGATGGAGAGCTGGTCTTCCAGCGTCTGCGTCGCCACGCCGTTGCGCGCGGTGACGTCGTTCATCGCCGAGACGAAATCGGCGACGCGCGTGACCAGCGCGCGCTCCAGCGAGTTCAGGTTGTCGTGGGCGCCGGTCAGGACCTCCTGCAACAGGATGTTGCCCTCGCGCAG
>JAFAUV010000041.1 GCA_019243075.1 Bradyrhizobium sp. | reverse complement strand
GTGCATCACCAGCTCGGCCGCAAATTCCATCTCATTGGCGCGTAAGGGAGGCCGGGAGCGGCGCCAGGCAGCCTCATCGGCACGATCGCGCGAGCCGGAGAAAACCGGTAGTGAGGCGAGCGTCGGCTCTCTGGGTTCCATTCGGTCATTTCTCCCAGCTTAACTTGACTCACGGCCCCAGCTGCCGCACCATGGCAGGGCACTGCTACCTCGGAGATCCCTGAGGTGAACCGCCTCCGGCTCCGCAGGCTTTGGCGTCCGATCATATGGTCGTGACGACATGCGGTAAGATTGGGACAATTGTCCTTCACCCACGCTGGATGGGGAGAATGACGCCACCGGGTAAGAACCATTGACCTCGTTTCCAAGCGAGGTCACGGCACAACCAGGGTGAGGTGCAGCTGCTAGCCCAAAATTGTGCCGCCGACAATTTGACCATATCGGCGAGGCCACAAGCACAAAGGCCACGTGCTTGGCCGGGCTCGATGTAGAACTGGCGCGTACCAGACATTCCTCATGACGAGGATAAAAGGGCCCCGCGATGCTCTCATGCACCGGGGCCCACTCATTTGCTCCACCCCACTTTGCGCCACCCCACAGCGCGAAGCGGACCACCTCCGGTGAGAAGCGGGCTCCGGTGAGGAGGCCCAAAGCGGCGTTTTGAGGCCATCGGGGTGGCTGAGAGGCCTCGCGCTTCCGGGCGCTTGCTACGCGAGCTCCTCCGGATGGGAGTGTAGAACGATTCTGAGGTGCGCGCCTCGCCTTGAGCGCCATGTCGCAACCCGCTAAAGAACCGCTCCGGCAACTGCTTTCATTCGGATTCTCTCCATGGTGATGCGTCTGTTTGCGCCTCAGTTCCTCGTGGTGTGGGCCTTCATTGCCTCGGCGCTTGCGGTGCATTTCCGCGGCAAGGTGCGACTGGGCTTCTGGCGCCAGGTCTCCGACCATTCCACCATCATGGCTCCCTACAACGTGCTGATGTACATGTTCTCGGCGGTGCCGAACCGTCCGATCCTGCAGGTGGAGATGCTGCCGGAGTTGATGGTGCTGCGTCACAACTGGCAGACCATCCGCGAGGAGGCGCAGCATCTGTTCGCGCAAGGCGCGATCAAGGCCGCCGACAGATACAACGATTGGGGCTTCAACTCCTTCTTCCGAACGGGATGGAAGCGCTTCTACCTGAAATGGTACGGCGCGCCGCTGCCATCGGCGCTCGCCAACTGCCCTAACACCGTCGAGCTCCTGAACTCGATCCCGAATATCAAGGGCGCGATGTTCGCCAACCTGCCGCCGGGCGGCAGGCTGGTGCAGCACCGCGATCCCTATGCCGGCTCGCTGCGCTATCATCTCGGCCTCGTCACCCCGAAATCGGCGGGCGAATGCCGCATCGTCATCGACGGCCATGCCTATTCCTGGCGCGACGGCGAAGACCTCCTGTTCGACGAGACCTATCTGCACTATGCCGAGAACACCACGGGCGACGACCGCATCATCCTGTTCTGCGACATCGAGCGTCCACTCAAGACCGGCGCGATGACCGCGGTCAACCGCTGGGTCTCCAAGAACATCATCAACGAGAGCGCGACGCAGAACGAAGAGGGTGAGCACGTCGGCTGGATCAACCGCATCTTCGGCTACGTCTATCACGTGCGCCTTTACGGCAAGCGCATGAAAGCATGGAACAAGCGCGTCTATTATGTCGTCAAGTACCTGTTGATCGGCGGCGTCATCGCCGCCTTTCTGGCGACCGCCTTCGCCTGAGATGTGAGTCCTTGCCAATTCCCGCCGAAAGTCGGACGCCTAAAGTCTGACGCGAGATTACATAATTGTAATCGATGCGCCCGCACTTCGTCACGATTGCTTCCATCATTCGGCGCAGCGCTGCCATGGTCGTCGGAACGGTCGTGCGTGGCACCTTTTGACTCAACTTTGCGGGAGTGTCTGCCCATGCGAGCGCTGGATATTGCGCGTCTTGTCGTTGCCGTTTCGCTTCTCGCCCCTGCGGCCCATATTGCGGCCGCCCATGCCGCCGATCCGCCGCGCGACATCAAGGGTCTCTATCTCATGACCGATTACCCGGCGATCACGGTGCGGCCGGGCACCACCTCCAATATTCCGCTGCGCCTGCAGAACTACGGGCTCGGTCCCGAAGCCTACAAGCTCTCGGTCGACGGCGTGCCGAAGGGCTGGACCGCAACCATCCTGGGCGGCGGCCAGCCGGTCGCGGCGGCGATGCCGGCGCCCGACAGCGCGGTCTCGCTGCAGCTCCGCCTCGACGTGCCGAAGAACGCCGATCTCAGCTCCCAGACGCTGACCGTGAAGGCGGAAGGGCAAGGCTCGAACCAGGGCGGCTCCAACCAGGCGAGCCTGCCGCTCGCCGTAGCGCTTGCCAAGGAATTGCCCGCGAAGCTGACCGTGGCGACGAAGCTCCCCGAGCTGCGCGGCAGCCCGAAATCGAATTTCGAATATACGCTCACCATCAAGAACGACGCCGGCCGCAATCTCACCGCGAGCTTTACGGCCGAGGCGCCGAACAATTTCGAGACCTCCTTCACCGAGGCCTATGGCACGCAGGAGCTGTCTGCGATTCCGATCGAGGCCGGCCAGTCCAAGGACATCAAGCTGAAGGTGCGGCCGCCGAGCACGATCGATGCCGGACACTTCCCGGTGACCGTGGCCGTGCAGGCGGAAGATGCGACCGCCAAGACCGAGCTCGCGCTCGACATCGTCGGCCAGCCGCAGCTCCAGGTCGCCGGCCGCGACGGGCTGTTGAGCGCGCGAGCGGTTGCCGCCCAGCAGAGCTCGGTCCCCGTGGTCGTCACCAATAGCGGTACCGCGCCCGCCGAGAACGTGACGCTGAACGCCTCGGCGCCGACCGGCTGGAAGGTTACCTTCGAGCCCAACACCATCGATCGGCTCGTGCCCGGCAAGGACGCCGAGGTGCAGGCCCTGATCACGCCGAGCGAGAAGTCGCTTGCCGGGGACTACATGGTCTCGGTCAATGCCACTTCGCGCGGCGAAAGCGCCTCCAGCCAGTTCCGCATCACGGTCGCGACCTCGACCGTGTGGGGCATGGCGGGTGCCGGCGTCATCGGCGTCGCGCTGCTGCTGATGCTCGGCGCCGTGGCGAGGTTCGGACGGCGATGAGCGAGCAGCACAACGACAATCCTGCGCCGCCCCCCGACGCCGTGATCACGGCGCAGGGCCTCACCAAGCGCTACGGCAAGGCCAACGCGGTCGACGCCGTCTCTTTCGCCATTCGCAAGGGCGAGGTTTTCGGCCTGCTGGGGCCCAATGGCGCCGGCAAGACCACCACCATCCTGATGATGCTTGGACTGACCGAGATTTCGTCCGGCCAGGTCGGCGTGCTCGGCTTCAATCCGGCGCGCGCGCCGCTGCAGGTCAAGCGCCGGGTCGGCTATCTCCCCGACTCGGTCGGCTTCTACGACAACCTCACCGCGGTGGAGAATCTCGCCTACACGGCGAAGCTGATGGGCCTGTCGTTGCAGGAGCGGACCGAGCGCATCGCCGACGCGTTGAGGCGCGTGCGTCTCGCCGAGGTCGCGCACCAGCGGGTTGCGACTTACTCGCGCGGCATGCGGCAGCGGCTGGGCTTGGCCGAGATCATCGTCAAGCGCGCCGAAATCGCTATCCTCGGCGAACCGACCTCCGGCCTCGATCCGCAGGCGACCATCGAGTTCCTGGAGCTGATCGCCGAATTGAAGCGCGGCGGCACCACGGTGCTGTTGTCGTCGCATCTGCTCGACCAGGTGCAGCGCATCTGCGATCGCGTCGCCCTGTTCAAGGCCGGGCGCATCGAGATGATGGGCTCGGTCGCGGAGCTTGCAGTGCAGGTGCTCGGCGCCGGCTTCGTGGTCGAGGTGGAAGCCGAAGGCAGCGGCATCGCGCGCAAGCTTTCGACCATTCCGGGCGTGACCAAGGTCGAGACGCTGTCGGCAGATCGCTACCGCATGACCGCGGAACGCGACGTGCGGCCGGATGCGGCGAGCGCGGTGGTCTCGGTCAACGGCGCCTTGAAGCGGCTGTCGGTCGACGAGCCGAGCCTGGAGGCGATCTATGCGCGCACCTTCCAGGCCAAGCGGGAGGGCGTGCGTCATGCGGCGTGAAGGTTCTGCGTTCCAGGGTCTTGGCACCGTCTTTGTCAAGGAGCTCTCCGACAACATCTCCAGCGTCCGCATGCTGGTGCTGGAATTGCTGGTCGTGCTCACGGCGCTGGCCGCACTCTATGGCGCGATCGACAATCTCCGCCAGAACACGGCCGAGGATCCGTTCCTGCTGCTTCGGCTGTTCACGCTGGCGCGCGATCCGCTGCCGTCCTTTGTCGCCATGCTCGGCTTCCTGGTGCCGCTGATGGCGATCGGGCTCGGCTTCGATGCCATCAACAGCGAGCATAACCGGCGCACGCTGTCGCGCATCCTGGCGCAGCCGATCTACCGCGACGCGCTGTTGATGGGGAAATTCCTGGCGGGACTTGCGACCTTGGGAGTGAGCCTCACCGCGCTCTGGCTCATGGTGATCGGGCTCGGCCTCATCTTCCTCGGCGTGCCGCCGGGGGGCGAAGAGATCGCGCGCTCGCTGGTGTTCCTGGTGGTCGCGATCTTCTATGCGGGCGTATGGCTGTCGCTGGCCATGTTGCTGTCCATCGTGTTCCGCTCGCCGGCCACTGCGGCACTGGTGGCGCTCGGCATCTGGCTATTCCTCACCGTGCTGTGGCCGATGCTGGCGCCGGCGATCGCGCAGGTGATTGCGCCACCCGATCCACGCTATGCGGCGCTGGGGCTCGAGACGCCCGACACCGGCCTGTGGGCGCAATTTCTGCTCCGCATCTCACCCAACGACCTGTTCGCGGAAGCGATGCAGGCGATCCTGTCGCCGCAGACGCGCACGCTGGGCGCCGTCTTCCTCGAGCAATTGCGCGGCGCCATCATGGGCGCGCCGCTGCCCTTCGGCGAAAGCCTGATGATCGCATGGCCGCAGACGGTGAGCCTGATCGCCGGCACCATCGTGCTGTTCGTGGTCGGCTATGTCATCTTCCAGCGCCAGGAAGTGAGAGCGTAACGCGGGTAGGGGCCTGACGGCGGTTCATTCCTCCACGCCTTCCGGACCCTGAGCAGCCTGAGCCGGTGTGCCCCCGCGCCGGCTCAGGTATTTTTGGGCGGCGAGTGCACGATGGGCAAAGCGGCCGCCTCCGCCGCAGCTCCACGAGCAAAGGCGGAAGCGTCCCCAGCATCTTCATGGTGATGGGAGGCGGCGGGCACGGCGCGAAATGCGCCTTTGACCACCCAGGAAGTCTTCGCGTCACCTTTATCAATCAACGTTTTGCGATCCTGTCCCACAGCCAGCGGGCGACGGCATCGGGCGAGGCGGCCGCGTCATTGCCGCTGGCGCGCAGATTGGCTGCGCGCATGTCTTCGATGTTGATCCGGCCGAGCAGCGGCTTCAGCGCGGCCTGCAAGGCCTCATCGTGCGCGCGTCTTGGCGACAGCAGCACGATCGCGTCATAGGGCGGGATCGCCTGGCTGGGGTCGGCCAGCACGGCGAGATCGTATTTGGCGATCAGCCCGTCGCTGGTGTAGCCCGCGATCACATCGGCCTCGCCGGAGGCAACCGCTGCGTACATGAAGTCGGGCTGCATCGTCTGCTGCATGCGAAAGGCCAGGCCATAGGCGCTTTTGATCGCCGCCCATTCGGGCCGCGAGAAGAACTCGTAGTCGCCTGCGATCGATAGCGAGGCGGCGTGCGAAGCCAGGTCTGCGATCGAATGGATGCCGAGCGCTTGCGCGCGCTTCTTCGGCATGACCAGCGCATAGGCGTTCTCGAAACCGAGCTCGCCGAGCAGCGTGATGTTCTGCTTTTCGAGTGTCGTCTTCAGCTCGCCGAGCAACTGCTCGCGCGGCGGGGTCTCGCGGTGGTGGAACTGATTGACCCAGAGCGTGCCGGAATAGTCGACATAGACGTCGACATCGTTGGCGGCGAGCGCGTCGAAAATCACGTTGGAGCCGAGCCCTTCGCGCGAGCTTGCCGACAGTCCGCCCGCGCGCAGCCGCTCGGCGATCAGCGCCGAGAGCACATATTGTTCTGTAAAAGTCTTGGCGCCCACAATGTAGCTCGACGACGGACGCGCCAGGTTGGGTACCAGCGTGGCCGCGATCAGCGCCACAATGCCGAAACCGCCGAGCGCGGCGCGGACGCGGCTGCGGTTGCGCAGTCCGTTCTCGATCAGCGCCAGCAATTGATCGACCGCGAGCGCAAGCACGGCCGCGGCGAGGCAACCGAACAGCACGAATACCCAGTTCTGGGTCTGCAGCCCGGCAAAGATGTAATTGCCGAGGCTGGTCTGGCCGATCGGCGTCGACAGCGTCGCGGTGCCGATCACCCACACCGCCGAGGTGCGGATGCCGGCCATGATCACCGGCAGCGCCAGCGGCAGCTCCACCGTGAACAGCGATTGCCGCGGCGTCATGCCGACGCCCTTGGCGGCTTCGGTAAGGGCACCGTCGACACCGTTCAAGCCGGTGATGGTGTTGCGCAGCACCGGCAGCATCGAATAGAGCGCCAGCGCCAGCACGGCGGGCAGGAAGCCGAAGGCGGAAAAACCGATACCGAACCAGGCGAGCGTGACCGATGCCAGCGCCAGCAGCAGCGGATAGAACAAGGCGAGCAGCGCCAGGCCCGGCACGGTCTGCACCACGCTGGCTACTCCGAGCAGCACGCTGCGGAACAGCGGACGGTCGCGCGCGGCGATCGCAAGCGGCAGCGAGACGACGAGCCCCAGCGCCAGGGCGGTGACGCTGACCCGCACATGATTGCCGAGATAATCGGAGAGATGCGTCAGCGCCTCGCCCCAGCGCGCGTCTGAAAACAGGCTCATGCCGCGCCATCCCGCGGCAGCAGCGCATTGAGACGCTCGGCCTCGCGTCGCGGCGTGCGCAGCAGGTTGGCCACGTAGGTGTCGCCGCTCTGCGACAGCTCGGCCGGCGTGCCCAGCGCCTTTAGTCTTCCCGCCTGCATCACGGCGATGCGGTCGGCGAGCAACAGCGCTTCGGCCATGTCATGGGTGATCATCACCGTGGTCAGCGCCAGCCGGTCATGCAGGGCCCGATAATCGTCGCGCAGCGCATCGCGGGTGAGGGGATCGAGCGCGCCGAACGGCTCGTCCATCAGCACGATATGCGGCTTCGCGGCCAACGCCCGCGCCACGCCGACGCGCTGGCGCTGGCCCCCGGAGAGCTCATGCGGCAGCCGGTCGCGATAGCTCGGCTCAAGCCGCACCAGCTCGAGCAGCTCGTTGACGCGCAAGGCAATCTCCGCCGCCGTCCAGCCCAACAGTTTCGGCGTGAGGCCGATATTGCCGGCGACGCCGATATGCGGAAACAGCGCCCCGCTCTGGAAGACATAGCCGATGCGCCGGCGCAAGCTCACCGGATCGAGGCCGCGCACGTCCTCGCCTTCGACCGTGATGGTGCCGTGATCGGCCTCGATCAGCCGGTTCGCGAGCCGCAGCAGCGTCGTCTTGCCCGAGCCGGAGCCGCCGACAACGGCCAGAAACTCGCCTTGCCCCACCTCAAGCGAAACATCATCCACCGCCATTACGGGCGAGGACCCGCGCCCGGCAAAGCTCTTGCCGACGTGGCTGTAGGCGATCAGCGGGAAAGAGGGCATCTACCTGTCGCTACGGTTTCCGGCTCGGTCTTTCGTCTCTCCTGTCGGACAGTGCCCATGTTTGAGAGATCACCCCACCCCACCCCGTCACGCATTTCACGTCGCTCATGCGTGCCGACCCCTCCTCGGGGAGGGTGAAGTGGAGCGCAGTTTTGTCTCGATCGCAAGCCGCGCACGCGGCCAAGCCGTCCTCCTTCCGGGGAACGGCAGCGCAGGGCGACCATTGTCGATCCGGCTGGCTGCGAATTTCCGTCACTTCATCGCGAGATATGGAGTGTTTTGAACAAAGAGGTGTTGAAGGGATACGGACAATCGGGAAGTCTGATCCCGGGGACCGCTAACTTAGAACCAGACGATAACCCGAACAGTCAAGGGAGATGTCATGTTGAAACGTCGATGGCTTCTGGCGGCGGCGACGACCGCCTTATTGGTTTCGCATCAGGCGCTTGCTGCCGGCGCCTTCACCCTCACTTCGAGCGGTTTCAAGGACGGCGAACGGCTGCCGCAGAAATTTGCCGGCAACAACAAGTCCAATCCGAACTGCGTCGGCGAGAATATCTCGCCCGAGCTCACCATCTCCAATCCGCCCGAAGGCACCAAGAGTTTTGCCCTGCTGATGTTCGACCCCGAAGGCCGGCCGCCCGGCGGCGTCAGCCATTTCGTCGCCTATGGCATCCCGGCTTCCGTCAGCTCCTTTGCCGAGGGCGAAATGTCCAAGCCCAGCGACAAGTTCGTTGGCGGCCAGAGCACCATGAAGCTCGCCACCTATTTCGGGCCGTGCACGCCTCCCGGCGCGCCGCACCACTACACCTTCACGCTAATGGCCACCGATCTCGATCCGAAGGAGCTGAAGGAAGGCCTGACACGCGAGGAGGTGATCAAGGCGCTCGACGGCCACGTCAAGTCCGCGACGGGCCTGATCGGCACCTTCTCGCATCCGTAATGTCCCTGCGGGCGCCAGGCGCGCTGCGCTCCAGGTTTTTCGTTCGGCTTCGCGGTCAATTCAGCAGCTTCACGTCATCCGGCGCTTGCGGCGGGGTCTTGATCGCGATCGCCTTGATGGTGCGGCCGTCCG
Organism: Bradyrhizobium sp.; assembly: GCA_019243075.1. Taxonomy (GTDB): domain Bacteria; phylum Pseudomonadota; class Alphaproteobacteria; order Rhizobiales; family Xanthobacteraceae; genus Bradyrhizobium. The sequence goes on along the minus strand of JAFAUV010000041.1, from coordinate 6,839 downwards.
GCTTGGTGCCGCCATGCGGCGTGCCCTTGGGGATGACGACGAGATCGCCCGGCTTCACCCGTACTTCCTTGTCGCCGAGCCAGATCGTGCCGGTGCCCTCGAGGATGTACTGAATCTCGTTGGCGTCGTTATGCAGATGCTTCGGCGGGCTGCCATCCTGGATCGAGATGGTCGCACCATCGACCGAGACGAAGGTCTTGTTGCGCATGCCGCCGGCGTTGGGTGGCGAGATCGCGTCACCCTCGAGCTCGCCGGTGTGGATGATCTGCGCGCTGATCGTGTCGGCGGCGCGCGCCGGGGGCAGGAAATGCGTGACGCCGCAGCCGGCGGCGAATGCGGCAGCGATGGACAGAGCGGTAGCGATACGTTGCATGAAGGCCTCCGGCGTGGTCGTTCCTGTGCTGATCATGCTAGGGCGCGAAGCTCTCGATGACCACGGTGATGTGCCAAAAAGATCGTTCGTTGCCAACGGAATAAAGTCGAACTTATCCGTCATTTCTGCGGTGCAGAACCTGATCGCAAACTTATCTTCTCAAGGCCCGCGTGCTGCACTATGTTGCGCGGCTGGGGGACGGAGGAATCGCATGAAAAACTTGCCGGGCAAGCTCGCCGGCACCTTGGCCGCGCTGGCATCGCCGCTCGCGATCGCCCAGAGCAAGATCACGGCTGCCGGCGGCGGCTGGCTCTGCTATCTGCCGACCGCGCCGGCCAAGCAGTCGACGACGGGGATGAATGCCGACTAGCGCGGTCATCCACCGCGTCACGGCGCTCGACCTCAAGGTGCAGCCCTGGGCGTGGCCATGGGCCGAGGCCCGACGCGCCGAGATCGAGGCGCATTTCGCACAACGGCAGCGCGAGCGGCCGAAACTCTGGAATGGCCGCGTGCTGCTCGCCCGCGATGCGGCGTTCTCTGCAGGGAAACTCTCGTCGGTCTATTTCGAGGCCGATTTTGCCAGCCTGCTCGCCTGGCGTGACTGGGGCTTTCCCGATGGCGGCGTGTTCAACGGCTTTGGCATGGGCGCGCTCCGCTCCGCCGACGGCGCCTTTGTGCTGGGCGAGATGGCCCGCGATACCGCCAATGCCGGGCGCATCTATTTTCCGGCCGGCACGCCCGACCTCGAGGACGTGGCCGACGGCAAGCTCGACCTCGAGGGCAGCGTCGCCAGGGAGATCGAGGAGGAGACGGGGCTCGCGGCTGACGATTATCGCCCCGCGCCGCATTGGGATTGCGTGGTGCTCGGCGCCACCGTCGCGATCATGAGAGTGCTCACCGTCGACATGTCAGGCGAGACTCTGAGGGCGCGCATCGAGGCCAATCTGGCGCGCCAGGAACATGCGGAACTGTCGCGCATTCATCTCGTGCGCAGCGCAAAGGATTTTGATGTTCGCATGCCGGGCTTTGTCACGGCGTTTCTGGAGAATGAGTTCGGTGCCTAGTCGTCGTCCTTGCGAGCAGCGAAGCGAGGAAGCAACCCGGACTGTTTCCGCGAGGACATTTCTGCATTGCTTCGCCGAGCCCGTCATCGGGCGGCCCGCAATGACGCCGAAGGAGTCGGACGTGGAGCACATTCCATGAGCAGAAAGCCCGCAATCCCGCTCGCCGCCGAGCTCGCTCCCTTCATCGCCCCGTTCCGCATCGACGGCTCGCGCAAATTTCACCTTGCCTCGCAAAAGACCGGCGAAAGGGGCCGGCTCGACAAGGAGGAGGGCGAGAAGATCATCGAGGCCAATCGCAAGCGCCTCAGCGATTTCCAGGAGAAGCTCTACGCCCAGGACCGCTGGTCGCTGCTTCTGATCTTCCAGGGCATGGATGCCGCGGGCAAGGACTCCGCGATCAAGGCCGTGTTCGAGGGGATCAATCCGCAGGGCTGCGAGGTCAGCTCCTTCAAGGTGCCGACCAGCCATGAGCTCGATCATGATTTCATGTGGCGCAGCGTGATCGCGCTGCCCACGCGCGGCCGCATCGGCATCTTCAATCGCTCCTATTACGAGGAGTGCCTGATCACGCGCGTGCATCCGGATGTTCTCGCCAAGGAAAAGATTCCGCCGAAGCTCGTCACCAGAAACATCTGGCGCGAGCGCTTCGAGGATATCTCGGCCTTCGAGCGTTATCTGTCGCGGCAGGGCACGGTGATCCTGAAATTCTTTCTCAACGTCTCCAAGAGCGAACAGCGCGAGCGCTTCCTCGACCGGCTGGATCAGCCGGCAAAGAACTGGAAGTTCTCCATGAACGACATCACCGAGCGTGGCTATTGGGCTCGCTATCAGGCGGTGTACCAGGACATCGTCCGCCATACCGCCACGCCGCATGCACCATGGTTCGTGGTGCCCGCCGACCACAAATGGTTCGCGCGGGTGGTGATCGGCTCGGTGATCGTCAATGCCCTGAACGGGCTGAATTTGCGTTTTCCCCGCGTCGACAAGGGCTCCCAGCGCGAGTTTGCGCAGGTGCGCGAGGCGCTCGAGAAGGAAGCCAGGGGTGGCGTGCGAAAGCAGGCCAGACAAAGGCGTGCCCACAAAGGCGGTTAGCACCGCCACGCCCAGGCGGCACGAGCCCGGCCGTGGCTGCTGCGTGCCCGCGGCCCGTAAACCTTTGGCTAACCAAACTGTGCCCGCACATTTCCTCCGGCTGTGATGTTTGCGCCACACCGAATTAACGGATTGGTGCGTTGTCGCTGCGAGGTTCGCCCGCGGACGGATCGTTTCATTTAACGGGGAGTAATCGTCATGAAGAAGTTGGTTGTCGCGGCATCGATCTTGGTTCTTGGCACGGCCGCGGCCTCGGCTGCCGACCTGGCGCCGCGCTACTACAAGGCGCCACCGCCTATGGTTTCGCCGGCATATGACTGGAGCGGCTTCTACGCCGGTATCAATGGCGGCTGGGGTACCAGCCATAATTGCTGGACCCGCACCGCGACCGCGGGAGCTGCCATTTTTCCGGCCTCGGAAGGTTGCCATGACGCCTCGGGCGGCACCGTCGGCGGCCAGATCGGTTACCGCTGGCAGAGCGCGAACTGGGTGTTCGGCGTCGAAGCCCAGGGCAACTGGGCGGACTTCTCCGGCTCCAACGCCAGCCTGCTGTTCGGCGGTCTCGCCACCAACCGCAGCCGGATCGACGCCTTCGGCCTGTTCACCGGCCAGGTCGGCTACGCCTGGAACAACGTGCTGGCCTATGTGAAGGGCGGTGCTGCCGTCACCGACAATCGTTACGACGGTCTCTCGACCATCGGCGGCTTCGTGACCGATTCGGCCGGCAGCAACACCCGCTGGGGCGGCACGGTCGGCGCCGGCATCGAGTATGGCTTTGCTCCGAACTGGTCGGCCGCGCTCGAATACGACCATCTGTTCATGGGCAGCAGCAATTATGCCTTCACCGTCGCCGGCCTTCCCACCCGCAACGAGAGCATCAAGCAGGATGCCGATCTCGTCACGGTGCGCCTGAACTATCGCTTCGGCGGTCCGGTCGTCGCCCGCTACTGAGGCTTGTCGATCTCCAAACGACGAAAGCCCCGCTCGCGCGGGGCTTTCTTTTATTGAATCCTGACGCTGTCGCGCAGCAAGACTAGCCGATCGGCATCGCCACGAAGTGGGTGTTGTCGGCGCTCTTGACCCGCATCAGCACGTCGTGCTTGCCGCCGGACTTGGCATCCGACAGGGCATGGCGCAGCTCGCCGGCCGAGCTGACGCTGTTGCCGGCGACGTCGAGGATCACGTCGCCGGACTTGAGGCCGCGCTCCGCCGCCGGGCCCTCGGGATCGACCGCGGTGATCACCACGCCCTTGCTGCCGGCGCCAGCGACGTCGCTGGCGGGCGCCACCGAAATGCCGAGATGCGGCGTCGAGCCATTGTCCGTCTCGCCGGCGTTGGCCTGCTTCTCCGGCTGGTTCGGCATGGTCGCCAGCGTCACCTCGATGGTCTTCTGCTCGCCCTTGCGCAGGATGTCGAGCTTGGCGGTCGAGCCCGGCGCCATCACCGAGATCTCGCGCGCCAGCGAGCGGGAATCCTTGACCGGATTGCCGTTGACGGCGGTGATCACGTCGCCGGCCTGCACCCCGGCCTTGGCGGCGGGCGTGTCGGGCCGGGCTTCGTCGACGAGGGCGCCGGAGGCATTCTTCATGCCGAGGCTCTCGGCGATGCCTGACGTCACCGGCTGCACCTGCACGCCGATATAGGCCCGCGTCACCGAACCCTTATCCTTGAGCTGGGCCACGACCATCTTCACGGTGGAAGCGGGGATGTCGAAGCCGATGCCGACCGATCCGCCGCTCGGCGAGTAGATCGCGGTGTTGACGCCGACCACATTGCCCTTGGTGTCGAAGGTCGGTCCGCCGGAATTGCCCTTGTTGATGGGCGCATCGATCTGCATGTAGTCGTCATAGGGGCCGGAGCCGATGTCGCGGCCCTCCGCCGAGATGATGCCGGCGGTCACCGTGCCGCCGAGGCCGTAAGGATTGCCGACCGCGACCACCCAGTCGCCGATCCGCGGCGTCTCAGTCTCGAAGTCGACATAGGCGAAATTGCTCTTGCCGTCGACCTTGATCAGCGCGAGGTCGGTCTTGGCATCGGTGCCGATCACCTTGGCGGTGTAGGTCTTGCCGTCGTCGGTGGTGACCTCGACGGACTTGGCATGGTCGACGACGTGGTTGTTGGTCACGGCATAACCATCAGCGGAGATGAAGAAGCCGGAGCCGACCCCGGTGACCATTTCATGGTGCGGCATGCGGCGGCCCGGGCCGTTTTCAAAGCCGTATTGATGGAAGAATCGCTCGAACGGGGTGCCCTGGAACGGCGACAGGTCTTCGCCATTGGTCTGCGGCGAGTCCGCGTCCGCGCTCTGGTCGATCTTGACGCGCACCGAGATCACGGCGGGCTTTACCTTGCCGATCAGGTCGGCGAAGCCGACGGGGCCGGCCTGCACCTGCGTCGGCGCGGCGAGCGCCGGTTCGCCAACATATCCGGCGCCCAGTCCGCCGAACGCCAGCGCGGAGCCGATGATGGCGACCGAGCCGAGCAGCTTGAAGCGCCGCGCGGGCAGAATCCGGCGAGGGGTTTGCTTTGTTGCTGTCATGAGTGTCTCTCCAAAGGTTGTTCAGCCATTCGAGGCTTGATGGAGAGCTAACGCACGACGCCTTACGAGGCGCTGGCGGGAAAATTAAGATGTCCTGTCGCTGGCGTTAATTCGTCGTAACGCCGCGCGCGCCTGGCTTCGACTTTGGTCGGGTGAGGAGTGGGCGCTCGCCCGGCGTTTCGACTCACGCCGCCTCCTGCTTCGCCCAGGGCGTTCTGGTCTTGGCGAACTCCGACCAGGCGCGGCGCAGACGCTCCTCGGAGCCGACCATCGCATGCGCCTGCCAGCCGGCGATCGCGGCGCGCGCGCTCGCGTCCTCCCTCGGCTCTTCGTCCAGCCCTGCCAGGAGCGTGGCCGTGGTCGCCATGTCGTTGTAGCAGCCGAGTTCGTCCTGCAACCCGGCTAGCCTTTGCAGGTAGCGCCTGGCGGGCTTGCCGAGCGCGTATAAAGGCAGCAGGAATTCGACGACATAGCGCAGCTTCTTCACGGCCAATCGCAGGCGATGCCGCTCCTCCGCCCGTTGCGATTTGAAATGCTTGCCGCGCTTGAGCACCCTGGCATGCTGCTCGGAGAGCAGGCGGTGCGCGAAACGGGCGGCGGGCTCGGCGAGCTGTCCGAGGTTTTCGGGCGCAACGTCGCTGCGCCAGCCGCGCGCTTCGATCCAGCCGCCGAGGCCGATGATGAAGGAGGCGCAACGCGGATCGGCCAGTACGAGGCGCGTCATGCCGTAGGCCGCTGCGCGGCGCTTTTGCGCAATCTCCTCCAGCGCTTCGAAGCCGGCGACGCCCGGGCAGCCTTTCGCAATGCTCGGCAGCGTCTGCGTCTGAAAGATATCCCATTCGCGCGCCGAGGACAGATTTTGCGCGAACCAGCGCGCATCGGCCCGCAGCGCGTCGAGCCGGCTCAGCGGCCCCGCCGCGCCCATCAGGTCGAGCGCGGAGCGCAGGCGGCGCAGCGACACGCGCAGCTGATGGATGCCGTCCGGATCGCGGCCGTCCTCGGCGGCCGGCAGGGATTCCAGCAGATGCTGCAGGCAGGAGCGCAGGATCGCGGCAAAGGCATCGTCGAGCGCGATCGACGGCTCGAGACGAAGTTTGCGCGGCCGCCGTGCCGCCGGCGCCTTGTCGGCCGCAAGGTCGAAGCCGCGCGCCGATTTGCTGCGGATCGAGGGCCGTACCGGCCCATGCTCGGCCAGCCGCAGCGCGAGCTCGTGGATCGCGGAGGCGTTGCCGCTTTTCAGCTCGAGCTCGATCTCGCTGACCGGCAGCGAGCGCGCGCCTGCCTTCAATACGCCCTTGTCGAATGCGACCTCGACCGTGCCGGACGGCAGGTCCAGCATGCGTTGGTGGCGGCGGATCTCGGCGGTGAACACGGCTTCGAGGCCCGCGCTTTCAAGCTCGGCGCGGAGCTTGGCCGGAATGAACGGCATCGCCAGCGCAAGGTCGGGGGAAAGCGAAGGCACGCTCGCTTCCCACTCGCCGCGCCGGAGCGGATCGTCGCGGAACTCGGTCTTGACGGTCTGCACGAAACGCGCGCCGTTCTGGCGAACCCGCAGCGTCAGCCCGTTCCGCCACAGCGTCCGCTCGGGCGTATCGTAATAGGTGGATTTGAGATGCTTGCGCGCGCCCTTGTTCCGCGCATGGGCGGCAATGACGGGCGCGTCATTGAAATCGGAAAGACGCTCGGCATCGACCAGCAGCTTGAGCTCGATCTCGACGCCGCCGGATTCGGGATGGCTCGGCGAGGCGGCGGGCGCAGCGGCTTCAACCGG
>JAFAUV010000437.1 GCA_019243075.1 Bradyrhizobium sp. | reverse complement strand
ACCCAGGAGATTTCCGGCGCGCTGATCGCCCCCGGGCAGATCGTGGTCGAATCCAACGTCAAGAAGGTGCAGCATCCGACCGGCGGGGTGATCGGCGAAATCCACGCCCGTGACGGCGATGCGGTCAAGGCCGGCGACGTCGTGGTGCGGCTCGACGACACCGTGACCAAGGCCAATCTTGCGATCGTCACCAAGAACCTGGACGCTTCGCTGGCACGCGCCGCGCGGCTCGAAGCCGAACAGCGCGGGCTCGACAGGCCGCGCTTCCCGAAGGAGCTCACCGAGCGATCGAGCGATCCCGATGTCGAGGCCGTGACGGCGAGCGAAGCCAAGCTGTTCGACGTGCGCGTGAACGGCCGGGCCGGCCAAAAGGCCCAGCTGCGCGAACGCATCACCCAGTTGAACGAGGAGATCGCCGGCCTCACCGCGCAGGAGCAGGCCAAGAACCAGGAAATCCTGCTGGTGCAGAAGGAACTCGACGGCGTTCGCCAGCTCTATGAACAGCACCTCGTGCAGATTTCCAGGCTCACCACGCTGGAGCGCGACGCCGCGCGCCTCAATGGCGAGCGGGCGCAATACATCGCCTCGCGCGCCCAGGCCAAGGGCAAGATCACCGAGACCGAGCTGCAGATCATCCAGGTCGACAAGGACATGATGAGCGAGGTCTCCAAGGATTTGCGCGAGACCAGGGACAAGGTCGGCGAATTGATCGAGCGCAAGGTCACCGCGGAGGACCAGTTGCGGCGGGTCGACATTCGCGCGCCGCAGGATGGCATTGTCGAGCAGTCGACCGTCCATACGCTCGGCGGCGTCGTCACCGCCGGCGACACGCTGATGCTGATCGTGCCGCAGTCCGACGATCTGCAGGTCGAGGCCAAGGTCAACCCGCAGGACATCGACAAGCTGCAGGTCGGCCAGAAGACGCTGCTCAGGCTGTCGGCCTTCAATCAGCGCACCACGCCCGAATTGAACGGCCTCGTCAGCCGCGTCTCGCCGGACGTCACCACCGAGCAGCGCACCGGCCAGAGCTACTACACCATCCGCGTCTCGATGCCGTCCGAGGAGATCGCCCGCATCGGCGACGTCAAGCTGATCCCGGGCATGCCGGTCGAAGCCTTCGTGCAAACCGGCGATCGCACCATGCTGTCCTACCTGATGAAGCCGCTCAGCGACCAGCTGATGCGCGCGTTCAGGGAAAAATGACCTGATTGCGAGGAGCTTGAGCGAAAGCTGGCGCCAGAGCCTGCGCTGTCGTCCTGGCGAAAGCCAGGACCCATGATCACAGGCCGACGCTGTTAGGCAAATCGGGAGTCCCAGCGTGCGCGGCAATTGAAGCCTGTGGTCATCGGGGCCCCGATCGGCGCTCGCCTTGCGCGTCCGGGACACCCAAGTAGTTGGCCGCTACTGCGATAAATTCTTCAGCAGCAAGCCCAGCGCCGTCTTCGCGAACTCATGCATGTTCGCCTGCCGGTCATTGCTTGCCGTCTCCAGCGTCATCACCGCGGTCGTAGCTCCCGCGAGCGCCATGCAGCTGTGGCCTGCGGCGTCGCCGTAGCGGTTGCCGGTGGGGCCGGCGGCACCGCTCTCCGACAGACCCCAATCGCTGGCGAAGCGGCGGCGCACCTGCTCGGCCAGCAGCCTGGCGTAAGGCTCCGAGGCCGAGCGCATGCCCTTCATGGTCTCGTCGGTGATGTCCATCAGGACGCGACGCGCCTCACGCGTATAGACCACCGCGCCGCCGACGAAATATGCGGACGCGCCGGGCACCGCGAGCAGCGAGGCAGCGATCAATCCGCCGGTCGAGGATTCCGCCACCGCAATGGTCTGTTTTCGCGCGATCAGTTTTGCTGCTGCCTGTTCGGCCAAGCCGATAAGCTCTTTCATGTCTAACCCTTCGGTCCAACTCCGGTGCAGGATGCGCTTGCCCAGGCCATCCCAACTTCAGTCTGTTCGCCAAACTCGGGTTTCCTAGCACAGGATTGCATGGCTTGCCGAGTTGCGGGCGCGGGATGGGACTGCTTCAATACGGGCAGATGAAGCGGCGCGGCCGAGCGCCCCGAATGAGCAGATGCGAGGAAACCAGAGAGACAACCTGATGACACCTCCGCTTCCAGGCGGCGTCGATTGCGATCTGCACCCTGCGGTGCCGCACCTGACCGCTCTGTTGCCTTACATGAACGACTATTGGCGCGACCAGGTGACGACGCGCGGCATGGTGGACCTGGTCTCGCAATCCTATCCCACCAACTCGCCGATCTCCTCGCGCCCGGACTGGCGTCCGGCCCAGGGCAAGCCGGGCTCGAATCTGGCGGATATGCAGAGCCAAGCACTTGACCCGTTCAAGGTCGCCTACGGCATCTGCAATCCGCTCTATGGCGTGCAAATGGTGTTTTCGGAGGACATGCAGGACGCCTTCTGCCGTGCGCTGAACGACTGGCTCGCCAGGGAATGGCTCGACAAGGATGATCGCCTCCGCGGCTCGATCGTCATCCCGATGCAAAGCGTGGAAAAATCGGTCGCCGAAATCGAGCGCTGCGCCGTGGACCCGCGCTTCGTGCAGGTGTTGATGCTGGTGATGGGCGACCTGCCCCTGGGCAAGCGCGCGCTCTGGCCGATCTATGCCACGGCGGAGCGGCTGGGGCTGCCGATCGGCATCCATGCCGGCTCAGCCTACCACCACCCACCGACGTCGGTCGGCTGGGGTTCCTATCACATCGAGGATTATGTCGCCCAGGCGCAGGCGTTCCAGACCCAGCTTACCAGCCTGATCGTCGAAGGCGTGTTCGCGCGCCATCCCGGGCTGAAAATGGTGATGCTGGAGTCTGGCTTCACCTGGCTCGCGCCGTTCGTCTGGCGCCTGCACAAGTTCTGGCGCGGCATCCGGATGGAAACGCCATGGGTCGACCGTCCGCCGATGGAGATTGTGCACAGCAATATCCGCTTCTCGCTGCAACCGGTCGACGCCCCG